>NZ_JBVBZF010000032.1:0-19839 GCF_057447755.1 Fusibacter sp.
GCATTGTTCTTGGTCTTTTCTTGATGATAAAAATACTTAATGAGTGACGTTCCATGATGCTCTCTAATAATTTGAAGGATTTCTTCTGGCAGTTTGTTTTTTTCAGCTAATTCAACTCCAAATAGGGTGTGGTTTCTTATGATGTTGGCACTGACTTGCGGCGGCAGCTTGTCATGAGGATTTTCATGTCCAACCTGATTCTCTTTAAAATAGTAGGGTCTTTCAAGTTTTCCTATATCATGGTAGAAAGAGCCTACCCTTGCAAGCATACTATTGGCACCTATATCGTGTGCTGCTGTCTCAGCCAGATTACCAACCAGAATACTGTGATGATAAGTGCCTGGTGCCTCCACCAACAACCGCTTTAGGAGCTCTCTATTGGGGTTCGAAAGTTCAAGAAGCTTAAAAGGCGTTAAAATTTGAAATATGGTTTCGAAAAAAGGCAAAGTGCCAAGCGTTATAATAGAAGAAATTGCGCCATTCATTAAAATCATAAAAAGTCTGACCAGCAAGTTCTCATTATAAGTTTTAAATATTAAGGTCTCCATTAGGGTAAAGACCAGCATGACCAGAGAGGCATAAATGCCAATCATCATGATTTGCGATCTGAGCTTTACGTTTCTTAAAAACAAACTCACCGTCAAAATGCTCATTAAGTACATGAGCGTTACGTGTGAAGGCAAACCAAGCCAAATACTGATTAGCATAATTAATGTGGTCCCGTAAAATTTTACGAGATTTGGCGTCAGGAGTATGCCAATAAGCATTGCAAATACAGGTATTGGAATAAGGTAGATCGAAAAAGATGCAAATAACTTAGAGCTGGCAAAGACCATGACAAACATGGACATGAGGATAATATACTCTCTTGATTTCTCAAGTACATGTCTTTCGAAGTAGACCAAATACAGATGATTGATAACCCAAACCAAGATCAACATCCCCACGAGTCCGAGTAAATTGAGTATATGGTCTCTACTTGACTCAATCATCATGTTGCCGTCTTTTAATATGGTTAATTCTCGCTCTGTAATGCTAGATCCTTTAGATATAAGTAAGGTACCCGCTGGATAAACGATGTCATCAATTTTACTGACCTCATTTTCAATTTTTTTATCTGTTTTCTCCTGATCGACAAACTTATTTGCCTTTAAGGACCCTTTAATAAACTTTAATAAGATAATCTTGTCGTTATCACCAATATCAGCAAGGTTTTCAACAAACGTCTCTATACCCTCAGTTATACTTTCTATCTCACTGACTTCTATGCCATTCGACATATTTTCTTGTGTGATATCCATGGCATAATTCTTAATCAGGGTAATCCGTTCAACAGACATCATGGCAATAGATTGAAGCGCTTTCTCATCAAACCCGAAGGGGTTTTTACTCTCAATTCCAGAATAGACGCGTTTAAAGAGTTCAGGATCATTGGCATAATCTTCCTTAAGCTCTAGTAGTCTTCCAAAAAACTCATTGAGTTGTTTTTTAGTCTCTACCTGCTTAGAAAAATCAATGGTCATGATCGGTTCTACTTCTAAGGCCGTTTTCTCTTTTAAGACCTGAGTTGCTTTTTGATCAACGACATCCTTGATTAAATATATATCGGATTTTGCTATGTCACCCACTTGATAGTCATAAATGCCATTAAAGACCGATTGGTTAAACAAAAAAAATACGACAATAAAGCTTGCAATCATCACGAAGATGTTTGTAATTCGATTTCTATTTTTGAGTCTAAGTCTCGTTTTTCTCTTGATTTTATCCATCACTGCCTCCAGTTGATTCTTTGAATCACCTTTAATTGCCTGGCTTATTTTTTCTATAGAGATTCTTATTCTTGTCTTGCTTTTTACTTTCTGCATATTTTTGCTTTTTCTCGTACTGGTCATAGCTGACGATGATTTTTTTAACCAATTCGTGTCTAACCACATCTCTTTCCGTTAGATACATAAAACTGATACCATCGACGTTCTTTAATACTTCTATAGCGTTGACAAGGCCTGACTTTTTGCCTGATGGCAAGTCGATTTGAGTTACGTCTCCGTTGACGATTACTTTGGAACCGAATCCAAATCGTGTTAAGAACATCTTCATCTGCTCTTTTGTTGTATTCTGTGCTTCATCTAGGATGATGAAGGAGTTGTCAAGTGTTCTCCCTCTCATATAGGCAAGTGGCGCAACCTCAATAAGCCCGCGTTCCTTATAACTATTGTAGGTCTCAGAACCCAAAATATCATAAAGGGCATCGTAGAGTGGTCTTAGGTAGGGATCAACTTTCATTTGTAAATCACCTGGTAAAAACCCTAGACTTTCACCAGCTTCAACAGCAGGTCTTGTAATTATGATCCGATTGACTTCATTGTTTTTGAAAGCACGCACTGCCATCGCCACCGCCAAATAGGTTTTACCAGTACCTGCAGGTCCGATCCCAAATGTCACATCATTTTGTTGGATTGCCTTAATGTAATGACCTTGGCCAATGGTTTTGGGTTTAATGTATTTTCCCCTAGCCGTGACACAGACAAATGATTTATTGAGATCTTCTAATTGATTACTATCGCCTACTTTTACAGACTGTATCACATAATTAATGCGTTGACGGTCAATAATCTCACCGGATTCAATGGTTCTTATCAGACTACTGATTACTTCTTCAACTTGATTTACTTGTTCCAAATCACCCTTTAAAAAGATTTCACCATCTCTTGAAGTTATATTAACATTATAGTGCTTCTCAATTATTTTAATATTTTCATCTAAATTTCCAAACAGCAAATGCAATGCATTAAAGTCATTTAGAATCATTTTTTTAACTGTAACTTCTGACATTTTACCTCCTAATAATGCATGACGCTTTCTATTATTTTATCATAAATATGAAAGATATTAAAAATATTCTTTTTCATGCATTCTAATTCAAGTAAGGTGTAAAATACGGATTTTAATTATTTAACATTGACCCTTAAAAAAGATAAAATCAATCCCTCATAAAACCTTTAGGCTAAGAGTAAGCTAAACAAAATAAAAAGGACCTTCATACAATTGATTTAAAATCTATCTGATTTAAAATCAATTGCAGAAAATCCTAATTTTTCATAAAAATTAATAGCACCTTCCTTACGGAAAGTGCTATTTAATCAACTGTTAAAATAACAGAACTTATTTTGATAAAGATTTCTTGACGAGGTCAGCAACAAGCTTCCCGTCCGCTTTACCTTTTGTAGCTTCTGAAACGATTCCCATTACTTTACCCATTTCCTTCATTGAAGCTGCTCCTGTTGTCTCAATTGCTTTCGCAATAATATCAACAATTGCTTCTTCAGTGAGTTGTTCAGGCAAATAAGTCATGAGTATATCGATCTCTGCCTTAGTCATTTCAACTAAGTCGTCGCGTCCACCCTTGGAAAAATCCTCAATGGCGCCTTTTTTCTGCTTGATTTGTTTCGCAATGATATCAATGACATCGTCCTCAGAAAGTTCTCTTCTCTCATCCACTTCGATTTGCTTAATTGCAGCACGAAGCATCGTGATCACAGACTTTCTCACTTTGTCTTTTTCTCTCATAGCATCTTTCAAATCATCAGTCAGCTTACTAGCAAGTGACATATTTTCACCCTTTCTTTAAGCTTGACGTCTTTTTTTCTTTCTAGCTGCTTCAGATTTTTTCTTACGTCTTACACTAGGCTTTTCGTAATGTCTTCTCTTCTTGATCTCAGCCATTACGCCAGCTTTTGAAGTTTCTCTCTTAAATCTCTTTAAAGCACTATCGATGCTTTCATTTTCTCCTACTTTGATGCCAGACATTCACATTCCCTCCCTCCGTTAATAGATTCTTTAATAGTACAGAGGAATGTACCTAGAACATACTTCGTAATTATACACTAAAAACGCTATAAATGCAATACATTTTTATAGTCATTTTTAACCTGGTGGCCACTGTAATGACCTTCCGCCAAGCAAGTGATAATGAAGATGGAAAACACTTTGACCTCCGTCTTTACCGACATTTGTAAGCAAACGGTAGCCACTCTCGTCAATATTATTTTCCTTGGCAATTTTAGATGCCACGAGGTGCAAATGTCCTATGAGATTAATATGTTCTTCTTCCATTTCTTCTATTGAAGCAATGTGCACTTTAGGAACTATGAGAACATGGACAGGCGCACTCGGATTGATGTCTTCAAATGCATAGACAAGTTCATCTTCATAAACTTTTGACGATGGAATTTCGCCGTTAATGATCTTACAAAATAAACAATCCACTATAACACCTCCTCTCATATGTCTGTATAAAATAAACCAATCGATATTAATCCTAATATAATAATTAGGGTCTATATCATATTTGATTATATCAAAATATCATGGAAGTCTCAAAATATTTTTAACATTTTAAGAAATAATTTTACCAATGAGTTCATGCCCATCCAAACCTGTGATTTCACAATTGTAAATTTGCTTAATTAAGTTCTGATGTGCATCACCCTTAACTAAAACCTTAATATAATTAGTGGTGTGTCCTACCCAGTACCCGTCTTTAAACTCTTCAAAGAGGACGTTTAGGATTTCGCCTTTGTAAGCCTCCAAGTAGTCAAGTGTCATTTGATTTCCAAGTTGAATCAGTTTTTCGCTTCGTAGCTTTTTAACGTCGCCACTGACTTGATCCTTCATTTTAGCAGCAGGTGTACCTTCACGCTTTGAAAATTTAAAGACGTGAATTTCACTAAAGTGAATATGCTCAACAAACTTATAGGTTTCATCAAACTCAGCATCAGTTTCGCCTGGAAATCCAACAATAATATCTGTGGTAATTGAAGGATTTTTATAGACTTGTCTTAAAGCTTGAACTGCTTTGTCATATTCATCACTTGTATATTTACGATTCATTCTTTTAAGGACTGAATCAGAACCACTTTGCATGGACAGATGGAAGTGATCACACACTTTATCAAGCTTACTCAATCTTTCCACAAACGATGCCGTTATCAATCTTGGTTCGATGGAACCAAGCCTAATACGTTCAAGGCCCTCAATGCGATGAATGGCTTCCATTAAGTCAATTAGCCCAATGGATTCAAGATCTAGTCCATATGACCCTATGTGTATGCCTGTTAAGACGAATTCCTTGTAGCCTTGTTTTACGAGTTCTGATATCTCTGTAACAATATTGTCAAGTGATCTACTACGGACTTGTCCCCTTGCATAAGGAATAATACAGTAGGAGCAGAACTGATTGCACCCTTCTTGTATCTTAATAAAAGCCCTCGTATGTTCCTTAATATGCTTAACCGTCAGCTCTTCAAACTGCTTAATTTTCATGATATCCTTGACGATAACATAGGGCTTGTCAGTCAAACCATTTTGATAGTCTTCAACGTACTTTATGATACCACCTCGGGCATCTGTGCCAATGACAATATCCACATCTTCAATTGCAGATACTTCATCAGGTGAGATTTGAGCGTAACAGCCAATAACGACCACAATCGCATCTGGATTGTTTTTCTTGGCTCTTCTTATCATTTGTCTTGATTTCTTGTCCCCAACATTCGTAACGGTGCAAGTGTTAATTATATAGACATTTGCAAATTCTTCAAAATCCACAATCTCAAAACGATGGTTGTAAAACAAGTCCATCAAGGCATCTGTTTCGTACTGATTTGTTTTGCAACCCAGTGTTGCAAATGCGACTTTATGCATTTAATAACTCCTAATCTATTTCTCTTTTGAGGCCAAATCGCCAAGTGCATACTGTAAACACGCCACACATGTAAAGCCAGCTGTTTCTGTTCGCAATATACGCTTGCCTAGTGTAACAATTTTAGCGTCTGATTCTCTTAAGGCATCTATTTCAGCAGCTTCGAATCCGCCCTCGGGTCCTATGATTACCGCAATGGATTTTGGCTCTACACCCTTTATGGCATCGTTTATAAACAATTGATCTTCTGCTTCATATAAGGTTAAAACCAAATCATATGCCTTTAAGTAGTCTCCAATCCTTTGTATTGGGAGGACTTCTTTTACCTTTGAAATATAATCTCGCTTGGACTGTTTGGCCGCTTCAAGGGCAATTTTATCCAAACGGTCTATTTTTTTCTGTACATCCTTGCCCTTAAACTCGACGATACATCGCTTAGATTCTACCAAATAGAAGTCTCTAACACCAAGCTCAACATTCTTTTGAATAATCAATTCAAGCTTTTGTCCCTTTGGAAGGCATTGATAAATATCAATTTTGATTGAGGACTCATTTTCAGCCTCTTTGGTCTCTAAAATTTTAAGTTCAATCATCTTGGGCGATATATAGATCACCTCACCGATGTAGTTTATGGAACCATCGCTAAAGGAAACCAATTCGCCAAGATTTATTCTCAGAGATTTTTCCAGATGTCTCACTGAATCCTCATGATGTATCAGTAAATGTCCATCATCAATCTTATCTTCCGGGTTTAAAAAGAATTTATACATAACAAGTCCTTTGATTCTTATTTTTGTGAAACAACAACTGCCCATTCACCCTTTTCAACAACTTCAAGAATTTTAAATCCGGCAGATTCTAGTTTGTCAGTTACCATTTTAATGCGGCTCAAGATTATGCCTGATGCGATAAAATATGCCTTTTCTTTAAGCACCTTATCAATATCATCAACCAGCATCACGATGATTTCTGCAATAATATTTGCCACAACGAGGTCCCCTTTTTCAGTGATTACTGAAACAAGGTCACCATGTCTCACGTCTGATATTTCACTTAAGCCATTATGCTCAATGTTTTCTTTAGCCGTTCTGACAGCATTTTCATCTATATCAACCGCTACGACTTCTTTAGCCCCTAAAAGACCTGCTGCAATGGAAAGAATACCACTGCCACAACCGACATCAATGACTGTATCCGTTGACTTCATGTACTTTTCTATCATTTCAATACACATAGAAGTTGTTTCATGTGTCCCAGAGCCAAAGGCATTACCTGGGTCTATTTCTATGATGATATCCCCTTCCTTGGCATCAAACGTTTCCCAAGTTGGTTTTACGACCATATGGTCCCCAAGCCTAATGGGTTTAAAATATTTCTTCCACTCGTTTTCCCAATCCTTTGGATTTACGATTTCATATGATATTTCACCCAAACCTGGATCGAGCCCAAATTCTTTTAAAAGTCCAATTCGCATCTTAATTGTATTTAATGATTCTTCAATGGATTCCTTCTCAAGATACCCCGTTACAAGTACACCTTCAAAATCTAAGGATATGTTTTGTGGATCATAATAATCCCATTTGCCTTCAGTTTGATTGTGAAAATCAGGATCGTTTGGATCAAGGATCATGACACCTCCTGCACCAACGTCATACAATATATTTGAAACCGCTTCTATAGCCATTTCACTTGTTTTAATTTTAATTTCAAACCAACTCATAAATTTCTCCTCGTTATTTTATTAAGTTTAAGATTTATAATGTCCCTTATAATTTTTTTAAGTGGCTCTTCTTGTAGTAGACCCTAGTAAGATTGAGTTTCGTTACCGCCCTTAGAATTAGAACCATTATAAATCACTTATGATTAATGGTGATACTATTTAATACCCAAATTACATTATAAAATCTATGTTGATTATATATGAAATCACTTTATTTTTCTAGGCTGAAATTATAAGGAGGCCTCACTAACCAACAGACCAATACCTATACCATTTAATTGCGTAAAAAAATCTCTTGTTAAACAAGAGATTTAGTTTAGAGTTCTTTAAATTAGCTCAAAGCATCCTTCATTTTACCTAGGATTCCTTTGTCATTTTTTTTTTTACCCTTTGACGTCTCATCGACGGTGGGTTTTTTACCCGTCATTTCTGCCTCAAACGCTTCAAGGAGTTCTTTTTGTTTCTTATTAAGTCCTCTTGGTATTTCCACAATAACTCTGACATATTGGTCGCCTCTTCCGTATCCGTTTAATACTGGAACGCCTTTGCCTTTAAGTTTAAATTGTTTACCACTAGGCGTACCTTCTGGAATAACAAACTTAGCTTTTCCATCAAGTGTTGGTACTAAAACCTCTGCACCCAAAACAGCTTGTGCATAGGAGATATTTAAATCATAATATATATCATTACCATCACGTGTAAAGTGTTTGTGCGGTGTCACTCTAAGAACCACGATTACATCGCCTCGTGGACCTGCGTTCTGTCCTAAATCACCTTCACCTCTTAGCTGCATATTCGCGCCATGGAATACCCCAGCTGGGATGTCTATGTCTTTTGAAATTCTCTTCTTAATTTTACCGTGTCCCTTACATTGGTGGCATGGGGTATCAAATATTTCTCCCTTACCTTTACATGCAGTACATGGTTTAACACTTATAGACTCTCCGAATAATGATCTTTGAGAATATCTAACCTCACCTTTTCCATTACATGTTGTACACGTATGGGTTGAAGTTCCAGGCTCATTTCCTGCGCCATGACAAACGTCACATTCTTCAGTTCTTAAATATTCAATGTTCTTTTTAACGCCAAAAGCCGCTTCTTCAAAAGATAAAGTTATATCAACTCTGACATCAGCACCTTTTCTTGGACCATTTCGTCTAGATGAAGATGATGAAAATCCGAACCCACCAAACATTTCATTTATGATATCTTCAAAGCCACCAAAACCATCAAAACCGCCAAATCCAGCGCCTGCGCCACCATTTTGATTTACACCGGCATGACCAAATTGATCATAAAGGCGTCTTTTTTCGGCGTCGCTTAATACCTCGTAAGCTTCATTTATTTCTTTAAATTTAGCCTCTGCTTCTGCATTGTCTGGATTTCTGTCTGGATGGTATTGCATCGCAAGTTTTCTATAAGCTTTTTTGAGTTCGTTTTCATCTGCATTTCTCTCGACACCCAACAACTCATAATAATCGCTTTTACTCACTAAAATTCCGCCTTTCTGGTTGAAACCGATTTATAATAGTAAGGCACCCTAAGGTGCCTTGTATTAGTCTACCACTTCGTAATCTGCTTCGTCAACATTATCATCAGAACCTTGACCCATATCTTGCGGTCCTTGTTCAGCTTGAGCTTTAGCGTATAGCTTTTGAGCCAATGGTTGGAATGCATTTGTAAGTGCTTCAAAATCAGCTTTAATTGCTTCTGTATCTTCTGTCAACATTGATGCTTTTAATTTTTCAATTTTAGCATTGATATCTGATTTTTCAGCTTCTGAAACTTCATCACCAAGATCCGTTAATGATTTCTCAATTTCATAGATCATGTTATCTGCTTTATTTCTTTCTTCAATTAATTCTTTTTTCTTACGATCTTCTTCTGCGTGTAATTCAGCTTCCTTAACTTTTTTCTCAATTTCTTCATCAGATAAGTGCGTTGAAGCTGTAATTGTGATGTGTTGAACCTTTCCAGTACCAAGATCTTTAGCACTAACATTTACGATACCATTTGCATCAATATCAAATGTTACTTCAATTTGAGGAACACCTCTTCTTGCAGGTGGAATACCATCTAATTGGAATCTTCCTAAAGTGACGTTATCGCTTGCCATCTGTCTTTCACCTTGTAATACATGGATATCAACAGCTGTTTGGTTATCAGCAGCAGTAGAGAACACTTGGCTTTTCTTAGTAGGAATTGTTGTGTTTCTTTCGATTAATTTAGTAAATACAGAACCCAAAGTCTCGATACCTAAAGATAGTGGTGTAACATCAAGTAATAATACATCTTTAACATCTCCAGAGAGGACACCACCTTGAATTGCAGCACCAAGTGCAACACACTCATCAGGGTTCACGCCTTTATGTGGCTCTTTATTTGTAAATTTCTTAACAGCATCTTGAACTGCAGGAATTCTTGTAGAACCACCTACTAGGATAACTTGTTCGATGTCAGATGGATTTAAACCAGCATCTTTAAGGGCTTTTTTAGTTGGTTCCATAGTCATATCAACAAGATTTTTAGTTAATTGCTCAAATTTTGCACGTGTTAAGTCAATATTTAAGTGAAGTGGACCTTCTGCAGTAGCTGTGATAAATGGTAAGTTAATGTTAGTTGATTGAGTTGTAGAAAGCTCTTTTTTAGCTTTTTCAGCAGCTTCTTTTAATCTTTGAAGCGCCATTTTGTCGTTTCTTAAGTCTACACCATGCTCTGATTTAAATGTCTCAGCTAAATGATCCATAACGATTTTATCGAAATCGTCACCACCCAAGTGGTTGTTACCGTTTGTCGCTAATACTTCGAATACACCATCACCGATTTCAAGAATCGAAACGTCGAATGTACCACCACCAAGGTCGAATACCATGATTTTGTGTTGTTTGTCTGTTTTATCTAAACCGTAAGATAATGAAGCTGCTGTTGGCTCATTGATGATTCTTTTTACATCAAGACCAGCGATTTTACCTGCATCTTTAGTCGCTTGTCTTTGAGCATCCGTAAAGTATGCTGGTACAGTGATTACAGCTTCTGTTACTGTTTCGCCTAAGTAGCTTTCAGCATCTGCCTTTAATTTTTGAAGAATCATAGCTGAAATTTCTTGTGGAGAGTATACTTTGTCGTCAATTTTAACTTTGTGGTCTCTACCCATTTCTCTTTTAATCGAAATAATTGTTCTATCTGGATTTGTGATTGCTTGTCTTTTTGCAGTTTCACCAACAAGTCTTTCGCCTGTTTTTGTAAACGCCACGATAGATGGTGTTGTTCTATTACCTTCCGCGTTAGGAATTACGACAGCCTCGCCGCCTTCTAATACTGATACACACGAGTTTGTGGTTCCTAAGTCAATACCAATTATTTTAGCCATTTTAATTGCCTCCTTATAATTTAACCTTCTAATGTCAATTTTATTATTTTTAACGGACAATAAATAAGTCGTCCTGTTTTTCAATAGATTTACCTTAAAAAATCTTCATATTCGATACGAGCTTAAACGTTCTCACTAGCTCTCATTTAAGACCCCTTTACCTACTGCCTTATTAATTTGAAACCTTTACCATACTTGGTCTAATGACTTTGTCACCCAATAAGTAGCCCTCTTGGAAGACAGCCACTACAGTTTCACCTTCAACGCCTTCAACTTCTTCTGTCATAACAGCATGATGTTTGTCAGGGTCAAACGGCGTATTAATGGCTTCAATTTTCTTTACTTCGTGCTTATCAAAGAAATCATCCAAAGATTTTTTAATCATCTTAACGCCATTTAAGACTTTATCTTCAGCATGGTCCTCTTCGAAAGAAGATAAGGCACGCTCAAAATTATCCATGATCGGTAACATTTCTATAATAAGCTTCTCGTTACCGTATTTAAAAATATCTGTTTTTTCTTTTTCTACACGTTTTCTATAATTCTGGAACTCTGCATTTAATCTTAAATAACGATCATTTAGGTTTTGAATTTCTGCTTTCAACTCTTCTACACCGCTTTCTTGTGTATCACGCTCTTGTGCATTTTCACTCTTGTCATCTGATTCTGCAGTTTCTGAAGCATTTGCCTCATTTATAACAGCCTCATCTGTCTCGACAGTCGTTTCATCGGCAAGTGTTTGATCTTTCTTTTTCTTACTCATCCGTCTCATCCTTTTTAATCATTTTCGTTGTTTTATAAATATATACCAGAAAACAAATCTGATAATGTATTGCTGATGTAATTTACAATTGAAATCACATTGCCATAATCAATACGCTTTGGCCCCATGACGAGTATTTTACCTTCATTTTTGCCATCGACCATATAGGTGGATGTAATGACACTACAATCTTCAAGTTCTTTAATACCTATTTCTGAACCTATTTTAATAGAGAGCTTATTTGTATCAACGACTTCTACCAACCCTTTAAGATTATCCTCTGATTTCATAAAATTAAAGATTTGTTTGGCCTTTTCTGATTCTGAAAATTCAAGTATTGATAAAATGTTTTGCTCACCCGCAATGTGAATTTCATTATCATCTAGGTTCTTAAGAGCATCCTTTAAAATTGGAATTAGATAATCAACAATATTTCCAAAGGTACTCAACTTCTCCTTCAATTTCAATATGGCACGGACATCTATGTTTTCGATGGTTTCTCCCATTAAAAACGATAGCATTGTGTCTGAAATTTTATCCAATATATATTGGTCCGTATTGGCAAGTGCTAATTGAATGCTCTTGACGATGCCGTTATCTGTAACCAAGATTAAGAGTACTTTCTTATCGGTGACTTTAATCATCTTTAAATTGGCCAACTGACATTTATTGAACTGAGGAATGGTCACAACTGATACAAGTCCTGTAAAATCCGCCAATAACTTTGCGGATTGATCTGCAATATCATTTGCCTCGATAATTTTCTTTAATAGAAGCGATTGTATCAGTTCTTTTTGGTCCAAACCAATTGTATGCAAGTTGGTCATGGAATCTACATATAGACGATAACCAAGCTCTGATGGTACCCTGCCAGCTGAAGTATGAGGTTGTTCTAAGTACCCAAGCTCCTCAAGATCTGCCATTTCATTTCTAATGGTTGCAGAACTGATTCCAAGTGGATATTTTTTAGAAATCGTCCTAGAGCCAACCGGTTGAGCTGTGTCTATAAAATCTCTGATGATTGCTTCCAAGATGCGAAGTTGTCTTTCAGATAACATCTTATCACCATCCTTCTGTTAGCACTCATCTTTAAGGAGTGCTAATTCTATATATAATATACCGCCAACCGCTTGACTTGTCAACCTTCTTTTAAAATATTTATAGTCTATTTACAATTCGTTAAAAATCATTTACCGCAGAACTTTGTTTAACACATCTAACCACTCTTCACAAGTTACCACTCTTCCTTTGCGCTAGATGACAACTCATGATATAGAATAAAAGAGATTCGAATCTTACTAAACAGCTCTATGTTCCAAGCTGTTAATAAAATTGAATCTCAGTTTTTTTTAATCTCTACTATATTTCACTTGAAGTATAAACAAGTCTATGACTTCAAATTATAATCGCTTAATTACTCACCCATAAACTCCAAGAATACCTGATTAGACAAGTCTCTACCAAGGGCTGTTAAATAAATTCTATCACCCGAATGATCTAATTCAATTAATTTTTGATTCATGAGCTTTTCAATTTCATTCTTGTATTTTGACATTAGATCAAGCTCGTACTTTAGGTTTATTTCTTTCGCAGAAATCCCCTTGTTGAGTCTTAAACCCAGCATAATGGTTTCAAACAAATCCTCATCTGCCTCAATAGGTATTTCCTCTTCAACCGGTTTAATTTTCTGTTCAAGTGCTTTAATATAGTGGGGAAAATTCGCAAAATTATTGAACCTTAAATTGCCTACTTTACTGTGTGAGGCTATTCCTAGTCCGAGATAGGCTTTATTTTCCCAGTATACCAGATTGTGTTTGGATTCCCTGTTGGGCTTGGCAAAATTTGAAATTTCATATTGATCATAACCATTATCTTTAAGAACGCTTTCAATTAAATGATACATGGCCCTTTCAGTATCCTCATCGGGTAAATTAATTTCGCCTCGTTCATAAGCATTGTACATAGGTGTGCCTTCTTCTAACTTTAGTGCATAAGCGGAGATGTGGTCCGGTTGAAGCTCACTGATGACTTTAAGTGTATATTTGATGTCATCTATGGATTGATTTGGAAGGCCAAACATCAAGTCCAAATTGATATTATCAAAGCCACGTTCCCTGAGACCCTTGTAGGTGGTTAAAAACTCGTTAAAGGTGTGTATTCGCCCAATTGATTTCAATAATGTGTCTTGAGCGGATTGAACCCCCATACTGATACGGTTGATACCAGCCGATAAATAAGCATTAATTTTTTCCTCGTTTAAGGTCCCTGGATTGATTTCTATTGTAAACTCTTCCAAATCCTTTAAAGTGTTAAATGCCTTTATTTGATTAACAATTTCAAGTATATATGACCCTTCAATACTTGAAGGTGTACCACCACCTATAAAAATCGTTTTAATTTTTGAGTCTTTAAGCAAGTCTGAATAAAGTTGTATTTCGGTCTTTAATGCTGAAATATAATTTTCCACAGCATTACTCTTTTCAGCATCGGTCACTTTATATGATACAAAATCACAATATGCGCATTTTTCAATACAAAATGGAATATGAATATATAAACTAATTTCACCATGACTTACCAGTTGATTTACCATTAAACTCATCTGAACCTCCTTTATCTTCTGACTATTACAGGCCCTTTAACCTTTAACCTTTATCATTTAATCAGATTAATCTTGTCTTATGCCTTTGAGCATTATAGGGATAAAAAAGCAATCGGAGAGCCCCGATTGCTTAAATCTTAATTATCGTCAAATTTGAGAACTGATAAAAAGGCTTGTTGTGGTACTTCTACCGAACCAAGCTGTCTCATTTTCTTTTTACCCTCTTTTTGCTTTTCTAATAGTTTTTTCTTACGCGAAATATCGCCACCGTAACATTTGGCAAGAACATCCTTACGCATAGCGCTGATCGTCTCTCTTGCGATTACTTTGGAGCCTACTGCTGCTTGAATAGGGATTACGAACATTTGACGTGGAATAACTTCCTTCAAACGTTCACATATGATTCTCCCCCTACTCTCTGCTTTTGTCTTATGAACGATCATAGAGAAGGCGTCAATATTTTCCTTATTAAGCAGTATGTCCAGCTTAACAAGCTCTGATACACGATACTCCAAGAACTCATAATCAAGCGATCCATATCCTCTTGTTTTTGATTTAAGGGCATCAAAGAAGTCATAGATTACTTCGTTCAGTGGGAGCTCATAATGCAGCACTACACGCTTCGGATCAAGATAATCCATGTGAAGCATGATACCGCGTCTATTTTGACAAAGATCCATAATATTACCAACATACTCATTTGGTACAATTATGTTTGCTTTTACAATTGGTTCTTCCATTGTACTGATTTCAGTAACAGGCGGTAAATTCGATGGATTTTGAATCATCATAACTTCGCCACTATTGGTTGTAATCCTATAAATTACACTAGGTGCAGTTGCAATGATATCAAGGTCAAACTCCCGATCTATCCTCTGTTCGATGATCTCCAAATGAAGTAAGCCAAGGAAACCACATCTAAATCCAAAACCAAGTGCCACTGAAGTCTCTGGTTCAAATGATAATGCCGCATCGTTTAATTGTAGCTTCTCAAGTGCATCTCTAACCTCATCATAGCTTTCACCTTCAGCTGGATAAATACCACAGAAGACCATAGAGGTCGCCTTTTTATATCCAGGTAATGGCTCAGCAGTTGGTTTTAATGAACTTGTAATTGTGTCCCCAACCCTACAGTCCTTTACATTTTTGATACTTGCAGTGATGTAACCAACATCTCCTGCTCTTAATTCTTCAACAGGAACTGGTCCAGGAACAGAAATACCAACTTCAACGACATCAAACTTTTTGCCAGCTGCCATCATCATGATTTGGTCGCCCTTTTTAACAGAACCTTCCATAATCCTAACAAAAGCTACTGCGCCTTTATAACTGTCATAGTATGAATCGAAGATCAAGGCCTTAAGAGGTGCATCTTCATCACCATCTGGTGGTGGGACAGCTTCTACGATTCTTTCGAGAACATCTTCAATATTAAGCCCGTTTTTAGCAGATATTAATGGGGCATCTTCAGCGATGATCCCAATGATTTCTTCAATTTCTTGAATGATTTCATCTGGTCTTGCACTAGGTAGATCAATTTTATTGAGTACTGGAACGATTTCAAGCCCTTGTTCATCAGCAAGATGAACATTAGCAAGTGTTTGCGCTTCTACACCTTGTGTTGCATCTACTACAAGCAATGCACCCTCGCAAGCTGCAAGCGATCGTGATACCTCATAAGTAAAATCCACATGGCCCGGTGTGTCGATTAAATTAAGCAGATATTCATGTCCATCCTTCGCCTTATACACAAGACGCGTTGTTTGGAGCTTGATGGTAATACCACGTTCTCTTTCAAGATCCATACTATCTAATATTTGCTCTTTCATTTCTCTTTGAGTCAATAAGCCTGTTTTCTCAATAAGACGATCTGCAAGTGTAGACTTACCATGATCAATATGTGCTATTATTGAAAAATTCCTTATATATTTTTGCCTTTCACTAGACATTTATATGCCTCCTTAACAGTGACTGTATATTCTAAACGCAATACGTTTAAACTTCCTTCTGAAAATGTACCTAACAATTATAACATACGATGTTAACCTTCTCAAATATATTTAAAAAAAACTTGATTTCTTATCAGGTGCGTGATAAAATTAGTCTGTTGAAAAACTGCGGGGAGGTGAACACGAATGGCTAATATTAAATCTGCAAAGAAGAGAATCAGTGTTATCAACAAGAAAACAGCTGTTAATAAGGCTAGAAAATCAGCGCTTAAAACTGCTGAAAAAAGATTCTTAGAAGCATTAGCATCTGGCGATAAAAATCTTGCTGAAGAAAAATTAAGATTCTTCGAAAAGAAAATGATTCAAGCTGGTGCTAAAGGAACATTCCACAAGAATGCAGCTTCTAGAAAAGTTTCAAGATTAAGAAAAAGATTAAACGCTGCGGCTGAATAGACGTTTACTTTTAATAATTTTGAAATTCCCCGAAAAAGACCGTGTCAATTTAATATTTGATCAAATATTAAAAAGCGTACATTTATATGTACGCTTTCGTCTTTTTTGTAACCTACCTTATTTTTGTAACCCACCTTAATTATAAGCCACCTTTTTTTAGCCTATTCTTATTCAAAATTAGCCTATAACAAAAAAAAAGCATCCTCAAGACTTTTATTTATAGCCTCACATTTTATATTCATATTCATATTCATATTCATATTCCACATTTCATACTTCATCTATACTAAATTACTATCTTCTACTTGTTGATCGTTTGAATTTCAAATAAGGCCTTCTCTATTAACAAATGAGGAGAAAGTCCAGTAGATTTCATTTCTATATCGACGGTTTCAATGATATCCACAATTTTATGCAAGGACTCAAAAGTGTATTGATTGGCAAAGTGAGATGCTTTCTTGGCTACAAAGGGATGTATGCCAAGTTTGGTTGCAACAATATTACTTGAATAGCCACTTTTAATGAGATATTTTGTTTTCAATATATTTCTAAACTGCTGATTAATCAAATAAAACACCTTGATTTCGGGTTCCCCATTGCCTACCAATTCATTTAGGATGAGCAAACTGGTCTGAATATTCTTCTCACTGATGGCATCAATCATCTTAAAGATGTTGTGCTCTATCGGAATTTCTAAATATTGATTAATGACACGCTCAGTAATTTCATCTTCGTTATTGGAAAGTGATTTGATTGTGTTGTCAACATCATATAGGTTTTTACTGGATTCCTTGTCTAAATAATTACTCATTTCTATGAAGTAATTGAGGGCATGATTCGAAATTGGCTTTTGATATTCTTTAAATTTCTTGTTAACCCATTTTACAAACTCCGAATGGGTCATCTTGTCAATCGAAACAAAAGTCCCTTCTTTTTCAAATAACTTATAGAGCTTTTTACGCTTATCCAAGTCTTTTTCAACAAAAACAAGGATCGTTTGCTCAGGAACTGATTTTAAGAATGACATCAATTTTACTTCTGCTTCATCTTTTACATTTTTAAATAAGTTGACATTATTTACATAAACAATTCTCTTTGAGTCAAAAAAAGGCAGGGTTTCAGCAATACTTAAAAATTGATCCACATCAAAACTGCCTTCAATCGTCGTAAAGTTCAATTCCTTATAGGCCTCCATCAAGAAATTCGTCTCAATCATCTTAACGATATTGTCGATTAAGTACTGCTCTTGACCGGTTATTAAATTTATAGGAGCAATTTCGTTATTTCTCAATTGCTTGTAGTAAGTCATAAAATCCATTAAATAAAACTCCTTCATAAATGTTCTTATAAAATAGTATCAGCAAATGCAATAAATTGAAAGCCTAATTATAAAATCCACGTTCTTTTAGTTCAATTCTTTATCAAAATAAGACCTAACCCCTTGAGGTGACATTTCAATGCCACCCAAACGATAAGTTTCAAGAACAATAACTTTGTATGTATTCAAGAGGTCAAGCACATCTTTATTAGGCATCAGGTATTTTTCATTGTGAGAAATTACAGCATATTTTACCTTATGCTCGTCTATGAATTTTTGACTAAAACCTGTTTTTGAACCATGATGTGATACTTTTAAAAAGGTAATCTCTTGAGATTCAAATGGTAATTTTTCATAATTTGGACCGCTTATATCCCCTAAAAATATCCCATTTACAGTTGCTGCTCTATATTCAATGGCAATTGCATTGTCGTTAGTCTCACTTGAACGAGTGGGCATCAACTTAAGGGTGGCCTCTCCAAGGTAGACTTGTATGATTGAAGCCACCATGATCACGTCAGTCTCATTTGGTATAAGTCCCTTTATCTTATCAAGGGTTTCCTGATTACAGTAAATCTGATCTACTTTAATCACTTTAAGAAGGGCTGATAGACCGCCAATATGATCCTCATGTGCATGTGTTAAAAATACTGCATTAAGGCGATTTATCCCCTTCTTATTTAGGATTTCAACAATTGGTGAATAAGTATCGCCAGTATCTATTAGAATTTTATATTGCCCCTCTATGATCAAGGTTGAATCACCATGTCCAACATCCATAAAGTGAATTTCTGAAAGCTCAGGGGAAAAACCACAAGTAATAAAGATAAGGCTTGTCAGTGTTATCAACCCTATAAAAGATCTCTTACCCAGTTTCAAATTTGTAGACTTAAGGGCAAAGTATACAAGCGTCATTATCATAAGTATTCTGAATTGATCAACTGTAAACACTTGAACATGTATTAATCTGATTGGCATCTTGCCTGCTAGACTTTCAATCAATAAAATAAAACACTCTAGAAGACGATTTATAACATTGCCTAAAAAAGGCACCATAAATAGGAGTGGAAAAAGAATACTGATCATGGGCACTAGAATTATATTGGATATAAATGAAAATACATTAGCCTCACCAAAATAATAGAGTTGGATTGGCAAGAAAACAATTTGAATATATAGAGCAAAGTGTAGCGCCTTTAGGGATTTGTATTTGCAGACATTGAGATTAAATTTTTGGTAAAAATAGGCTATTAATAGATAAGCTATAAAGGACAATTGATAAGATACTGATAATATGGATTTTGGGAACACTAATAATAATACCAGGTTTGTAAATGCAATGCCACTGAGCACATCCACCTTCCTTAATAAGGATCTCGCCACCTCTATGTAAAGTACAAGCAAGACTGCCCTTCCGGCAGAATAAGTAAACCCTACCAGACCCCAATATCCAAAGAGAAGCATTAAGATAAGGCATGACTTTATTCTACGTGGCAGCTTAATGATTGTATTAAGAAATAAATATAAGAGTCCAAAATGCATGCCTGATATCGCAAACACATGAGATATTCCAAGCGTTCTATATAAGTCCTTTTCACTTAGAAAATTACTTTCACCAAGTACCAAAGCATTGAAATACATCATGATCTTGTCTGGCATATATTTCTGTGTGTAATCAATTGAATTTATCTTCATACGGGCTAAAAAGGGCAAAAAGCCATTTTGATTAAGCTCACTTAACTTATAAGCCCTTAAATGATATTGGCCTATGATATTCTTTGAAAAAAGGTATTTTTGATAGTCAAAATCATAAAAATTTTGTGTATCTCTAAATTGTCTCTCATTTACATCAATTTTGATCTCAAATGTATTCTCACCTGACTCTAGCGCTTTATAAAGCTTAGTTTTCTCCTCTTTATCCATTTGATTCAAGTAAATCATGATTTTTGAATTAAGAGCA
>NZ_JBVBZF010000033.1:0-19812 GCF_057447755.1 Fusibacter sp.
ATGAATGATGTTGTTTTGATGGGCATTATTTAAGGCTGAAGCAATTTGAAGCGATATGTTAATCACAGCTTCTTCACGCATGAAGCCGTGCATTTTATTGAGGTAGTCTCTTAGTGTGTTCCCTGTAACAAGCTCCATGACGATATAGTGCATGCCTTGATCAAGTCCCACATCAAAGATGTTTACAATATTAGGATGAGATAAACTTGCTGCAGATTGAGATTCCTTCTCAAACTTAGTAACAAACTCCTCATCATTGCTAAGTTCACTTTTTAATATTTTAACAGCCACCATTCGATTCAAAATCAAATCCTTAGCACGATAAACAGTAGCCATCCCGCCTGAACCCACATTTTCCATGATTTCATAGCGTTTGTCTAAAATAGTTCCAATGATACTCGTCATGAATATCCTCCTTACAATTCTATGCAAATGACAGTGATATTGTCAAAACCACCGTTTTCATTTGCCGATTCAATCATTTTATTAGGAATGACATCCGTCTCATTGTTCTTAATGATTTCAAATAATTCCTCTTTACTTAACATATTGGTTAAACCATCTGTACAGAGCAGAATGTGTTTATATTCAAAATAAGGTATAGAAGTTTGATAGAAGTCAAACTTGTCATCAATACCAAGAGCACTTGTAATGATATTTCGATCTGGGTGATTAACCGCTTCAGCCTCACTGATGCTACCGATTTTCAAGAGCTCAGCCACTAAAGAATGATCTTTGGTAATCTGATGCAGCGTCTCCTCATTAACCATATAAAGCCTGCTGTCACCAACATTGGCCACATGTAATCGTTCATCATCGATATAACATACCACCACAGTGGTGCCCATGTTACTAAACTCAGAATTGTGAACCCCATGATTTTTAATCGCCTGATTTGCTTCAATCAAAATGCCCTCAATATCCTTTTCGAAATCGAAGTTTACTTTGGTTTTTACAGCCGATTCTATGGTTTCACAAGCGATTCTTGACGCCACTTCACCAGCATTGTGACCACCCATGCCATCTGCGACGATATATAGTCTTAGCGCTTCGTTTACTAAAACAAAATCTTCATTGTTATCCCTTTTCATTCCTACATCTGTTTGCGCAAATGCCCTCATTCAACACCTCTTATTCAAATTTAATCATTTTTGCAATAAAAAAGCCATCTGTTCCATGTTGATTTGGATAAAGTGTCAGCATCTCCGAATTTGATACAAGTGCTGCCCCCTTATCGGTTAAGAGTTCTATATTGTTTGAAGATAATCTAATGCCTTGATCTACATCCAACTTGAATTTAGGATGGTGGGCCAAGAACCAATTGACAACTGCTTCATTTTCTTCAGTGTTTAAAGTACACGTACTGTAAAGCAATGTGCCTTGATCTTTTACATACTCTGATGCCGTACTTAAGATCTTCTTTTGAAGTTCTGATAAGGCAGTGAGTTCCTCTAGGGTTTTGTTATACTTAATGTCGGGTTTTCTTCGAATGATGCCAAATCCTGAACAGGGTGCGTCTACAAGGACTACGTCTGCCATGTGCTCAAGTGTCTTGTCAAACAATTGTGCATCATGCGCCTGAACCTTAATATTTTCAAGACCAAGTCTTCTTACATTTTCGTTAATGAGTTCAAGTTTGTGTTCATGAAGGTCTCTCGCATAAACAGTACCCGTGTTTTTCATTAACTGAGCCACATGGGTAGACTTACCACCAGGGGCAGAACAGACGTCCAGCACCACTTGATTTTCTTTGACATCGGCTAAGATGCCAACAAACATGGAACTCTCATCTTGAACTTGGAAATAGCCTTCCTTGAAGCCCGGCACTGAATCTATAGACAATTCATTGAGTGATTTGATGACAAAGGCATCCTTGATGTATTTGGAATCCTCATATACAATCCCCGCCTCATCCAACTTCGTCTTTAGTGCTTCTTTAGTAATTTTTAAAGGATTTACCCTAACGACCAAATCCGGACTCTTGTTATTGGCTTTTAAGAGGGTTTCCGTAAAGGACTGACCATATTGCTCAATCCATCTTTCAACGAGCCACTCAGGATGTGAATAAACAATGCTGAGGTAAGTCGCCGGATGACGTTTGGCATTTGGAAATTCAATCTTGTCTCGGTCTCTGATAAAGGTCCTCAAAACGCCGTTGACATATTTGCCTTGTTCTGCACTGATTTTTTTTGCGAGCTTTACGCATTCATCCACTGCTGCAGAATCAGGCACTTTCGACATAAATTCGATTTGGTATAGTCCCATTCTTAAGATGTTGACAACTTCGTGATGAATTTTTCCAAATCTCAGACGTGACAGCTTTCTAATGTAAAAATCCAACAGGATTTTATTTTCTAATATACCAAGCACTAAATAGCTGATAAATCTACGGTCTACTGAGTCAATGTCATATTGTTCAAAGTAGCGATTTAGTGCAATATGTGAAAACGATTTGTCAGTATCAATTTGCCCCAGTATACGTAGGGCCATTTTTCTTGCATTAACTTTCATAAGTCACCCATTTCTCTTTTAATAAACTAACCCTAATTATATCAAAATTCACCCCTGTTGATAACCATAATTGGATTTTTATCAAATAAACTTAATAAAACAGTGGCTAAATTTGTATCCCACATAAACAACTATTGAGCCATCTCTCGATGTCTCAAAACAATTTTCGCTGACGCTGTTTGAGGCTGAACATTCCTCATCACAGCTTTCGGCTCATATTTTGTTGTATACAATAAAGGCTGATTTACAAGTTCTACGCCCTATAAATCAGCCATTTTAATCAAATTACATTATTAGTTTCTTCTGTTAGATAACAAGAGCATTCTCACGAGTTGTCCAATTGCAATCGCTGCTGCAGCAACATATGTCATGGCAGCTGCTGTCAGTACTTTTCTTGCATGACTGTTCTCTTCGTCCACCAAGATACCATATTCATTCATCATTCTAAGTGCTCTTGAGCTGGCATTAAACTCAACTGGCAAAGTCAAGATTTGGAAGACCACAGAAAAACTGAAAAACAAGATCCCGATGTTTACAAGAAAAGGCATCGAAAGTACCATACCTGCAATAAACAAGGGCCAAAGCGCTTGTGATCCAAGCTGTGCCGCTGGAAGAACTGCTGTTCTAAGGGATAGAGGCACATAACCTTCAGCATGTTGAAGGGCGTGACCGGCCTCATGACAAGCAACACTTACAGACGCTACAGATGGATTGTCATAAACAGGTTCAGAAAGTCTAATGACTTTTGCTCTTGGATCATAATGGTCTGATAAGTAGCCGCCAACGCGCTCTACTCTAACATCATAAATCCCATTGCTTTTTAAAATTTGCTCAGCAGCCTGCGCACCTGTGAGGTTTCTGGCATTTCTAATCTTATGATATTTGTTAAATGTATTTTTAACGCCCATGTTTGCGAAAAACGCAACGATCATTAATAAAAATAAAATAAAATAGCCACCGCCACCGTAATAGTACATATAATTACCTCCTCTAGCTTAATCGAGTCCCTAATTCAATATTATGACCAAGTAAAAAAGCACCACATGCCATTCGTTTTCCACTTCCCCACTGAATTTCAAGAAGTTCTAAAATAGATGATTCTGCTTTCACCAAAATGCTGTTCTTTCGAACGGCAAAGACTGTACCATTCGCTTTATCTTTATAGTTTTCAAGCTCGTTTTCAACTAAGTCTTTCTCTTCAAGGACATTGGCTTTGAATATTTTTAGTGTCTTGTCCTGGTAGAGCGTATGGGCTATAGGCCAAGGATTAAAGCCTCTAATGAGATTGTTAATTTCACTTGCATGCTTTTGCCAATCCACTTTTGCCAAATCCTTATTTAACAAGGACGCATAAGTTGCCAATGCCTCATCCTGCTTTTCAGGCTTTATGCTGCCCTCTTCAAGTCCCCTTAAGGTCTTTATCAAAAGCAGGGCACCCATAGATGCAAGATGATCGTGTAACTCACCTGCAATCATTTCCGAATCAATTTCTATGACATCCTTCAAGAGCATATCGCCAGTATCGAGACCGACATCCATGAGCATTGTGGTAACACCAGATTCTTTGTCACCATTTACAATCGCCCAGTTAATCGGTGCTGCACCTCTAAGCCTTGGCAATAAAGATGCATGAACGTTGATACAACCGTATTTAGGAATGTCGAGTATCTCTTTTGACAAAATTTGACCATATGCCACAACGACAATACAGTCAGGGTTTAAGTCTTTTATAAGTGCCGTCCAATCTCCCTTTTTGATTTTCTCGGGTTGAAAAACTGGAATATCGTGTTCCAGGGCGACTTCTTTAACAGGAGGCATGGACATTTGCTTGCCCCTTCCCTTGGGTTTATCAGGCTGTGTGAACACACCAATCACTTCATGATGTTCGATACAAGCCTTTAAGGTGCCAACTGCAAATTCAGGTGTTCCCATAAAAATTATTTTCATCAATTAAGCCTCTTCTAATTCTTCGATTTGTTTATCCGTGTAGAGAATACCATTTAAATGGTCAATTTCATGGCAAAGGGCAATTGCCAACAGTTCTTCGCCTTCAATTTCATAGAAATCACCATAAACATCTTGAAATTTGACCCTTACATATTCAGGTCTTACAACCTTGCCACTTTTTCCAGGAATGCTAAGACAACCCTCAAAATTGCATTGCTCGCCCTTCATCTCAACAATCTCTGGATTTATGAGCTCGAAAGGCCCTTCATCGTCATATAAATCAATGACTACAACGCGTTTTAAAATACCAATCTGTGGTGCTGCTAGACCTACGCCTTCTGCATCATGCATGGTATCAATCATATCGTTCACCAAAACCTCAAGCTTCTCGTCAAATTTTGTGACGTTTTTAGACAACTTTCTAAGTATTGGATCATGTTCTAATCTAATGGTGCGAATTGCCATAATGCGCCTCCTATAAAATATTTCTGGCATCAAGGTCTATTTGCAGACCACATGCTTCAATCTTTGTAAATTCTTCTTCTAATATTTTAAAATATCTTGTGATTAAGTTCAACAGGTCTGGCGGACATTTTATCAGGATCTGCCATCTGTAAAGTCCATCTATCTTCTTTAATAATGCAGGAGATGCTGGGTATAATTCTATCCTATTTTGTAAATCTTTTTTTAAAAAATTCTTAATGAGAAATGTATGGGCCTTTTGGGCATACTGCATTGCCGTATTTTCTGTCTTTGAAGTAATTAATAAGTTAATTAATCTAAAATACGGTGGGTAATGTCTCATTTCTCTATATTTCATCTCCACATCAAAAAAAGCCTCATAGTCTGAGATGTTAATTGCATAATGGTCGGGTGTATAGGTCTGAAGAATAACTTCACTTGGCTTTTCGCCTCTTCCACCTCTACCTGCAACCTGATTTACCAACTGATAGGTGCGTTCTGAAGCTTGGTAGCTTGGGAAATTGAACATCAAATCTGCAGATAGAATGCCTACTAAGGTGACGTTTTTAAAGTCAAAGCCCTTTGTCACCATTTGGGTACCAATGAGGATATCCGTTTTATCAGTCTCAATATCCGTTATCATGGCTTCGAGGCTACCCTTTCTTGAAGTGGTGGTTCGATCCATTCTGGCAATCCTGGCATTTCTAAAATACTTCTTTAAGGTTTCCTCAACCTTTTCAGTTCCTACACCAAAGTATTTAAAATACTGGCTTTCACACTCAGGACATTTTTTAGGCACAAAGGACTCATAGCCACAGTAATTACACTTAACTGACTTTTCAGTCTTAAAATAAGTCAGGGTCACATCACAATTAGGACATGCCATGGTGAAGCCACAGCTTCTACATGAAACAAAAGTCGAATGCCCCTTCCTGTTGAGAAAGATGATGCTCTGTTCACCTCTTTCAAGGCGCATTTCAATGGCAGAAAACAACCTTCTACTTAATATGGACATATTGCCCTCTTCGAGCTCACGTCTCATATCAACAATTTCCATCACAGGCAAGGCCTGATTGTTGTACCTTTTCTTAAGTTCTAGAAGTTGTCTTTTGCCAATTTGAGCATCGTAGTAAGATCCCAAGGCAGGTGTCGCTGAACCAGCGACCAGTAAAGCACCTGTTAAAGATGCTCTAAGCTTTGCAATCTCATAAGTCTCATATCTTGGACGCTTTTCAGACCGATAAGAGTTTTCGTGTTCCTCATCAATGATGACCAGTCCGATGTCGTCTGTAGGTGCAAACACTGCAGAACGCGCCCCTATAATCATGTCATAGTCGCCACGTCTGATACCCTTCCATTGGTCGTGTTTTTCCCCATTAGAAATTTTCGAATGCAAAAGGGCAATGCGATCCTTTCCAAATCGACTCACGAATCGCGACACAATTTGTGGTGTCAGTGAAATTTCAGGGACCAAAAGAATGGTCTTTTTCCCTTTTTGAATCATATAATCAATTAATTCCGCATAAACTTCTGTTTTACCACTACCAGTGATACCGTGAATGAGAAAATCATTTTGTACCCCGGCTTCATACGCTTTGATAATCTGCTCATAGACATTCTGCTGTTCTTCATTAAGTGCTATATTTTTCTTGCTTTCTATGGCTGTCATGAAGGCAGGCATTCTACGATCTTCTTTGAGTTCGATTTCAACTAGCCCCTCTTCAAGGAACTTGTCGATAACGTTTCGACTTATTTTATATGTCTTGACCAGCTTGGTCTTTTCAATAATCGGATTTTCAATTAAAAGCTCACAGAGTTTTACCCGGGCGGTATAGCGTTTGGGAATCGTCGGTAGATAGGCTTCAAGGTCACCAACCACATGGATTTCCTCCACATATCGATCCTTGACCACATCTTCATAGTCATACTGCAAGTCCAGCCAATTTTTAGCGGTGAGTTTTCCTAAAATTTGTGTTTTCACTTTTTCAGAAAAACTGACTTCTATCTGGTTAAACTCAAGCGAATCAAAGGCTTGAATTTGACTAAAAATTACGAGTTCCTTGTCACTCAGTTCCTCTTTATGACTTAAACCCAGCTCTGTTACCCTGTATCGCTTGAGCTGATTGGTCATGGTCCCAGATGGCAAAAATAGCTGCAAGGCTTCAGTATAGGAACATAGATATTGCCCTCTGATGTAATCAACAACCTTTAAATCAAGCTCACTTAGATAAACATCGTCGTCAAACACATGGCGCAAAGGCTTAATGGTGAATTCAGGCGGATTTTCTAAAGTGTCTTTGCACTCTATGATAATGCCTTCAACTTGACCTGAATTTCCAAATGGCACCAAGACCCTCATGCCTGCTTTTACGTAAGTCTGATACTTTTCAGGAATCCCGTATGTGAACAATTGATCTAAATTTTGTGCATTTCTTAAAATGGCAATATTTGCAAACATTTTCGCCTCGTTATTTTTTGTAAATTTTAGTTTTGATCATCATTGAAAATTTAAGACCTATTTCTCAGCCAGCTTTTTCACAACTCGATCCAGCACAATGCGTGCTACCTGATCCTTTTCAAGACAGTCATACGCTGCTTCAGTTCCGTCTTTGTCAAAGATTGTAACGATGTTGGTATCCACATCGAAACCCGCACCCTTCTCTGCAACATTATTTGCCACAATAAAATCGAGATTTTTTTCATTGAGCTTAGAGAGTGCATAGGTCTTGAGATTTTGTGTCTCAGCTGCAAACCCCACTAAAACCTGATGGGTTTTAATTTGGCCAAGCGTCTTTAATATGTCTGGATTTTTAACCATTTCTATGGACATTGAAGCATCCTTTTTCTTGATTTTTTCAGGACTCATTTGTGCAGGTTTATAATCAGCTGGTGCTGCTGCCTTGATGATCACATCCACTGAAGAATTGGCCATTACAGCATCAAACATGTCCTGAGTAGAAACCACAGGTATCAAATCGACACCCTCTGGTGCCTTAATCGATGTCGGACCACTGACGAGTATTACTTCAGCACCCATATCATGAGCGACCCTTGCAATCGCATAGCCCATCTTACCACTTGACTCATTACTGATATAGCGGACAGGGTCTATGGATTCACGCGTTGGTCCCGCTGTCACCAGCACTTTTTTACCAGCAAGTGTTTTAGGTTCCTCTGCTGACTTTGCATTTTCAAAATATTGAATCACTTCATCCACGATAATTTCTGGATCGGCGAGCTTGCCGGCCCCAACATCACCACACGCCAATCGTCCTGAACCCGGATCGATCACATGATAGCCATAACTTCTTAAGATGGATAAATTGTTTTGTAAAATAGGATTTTCATACATTTTTGTGTTCATTGCAACTGCCAAGTAAACCGGTGCTTCTGTAGCCATAACGGTTGTTGTCAACATATCGTCGGCAATGCCGTGAGCAATTTTGCCGATGACATTTGCAGAAGCCGGTGCGATTAAGAACAAGTCTGCTCTTTTAGCAAGCGCAATATGCTCAACATCCCATGTCTTTGGGTCTTCGAACATATCTGTCACCACATAATTCTGTGACAAGGACTGAAAGGTTAATGCACTTACAAATTGTGTGCTATTTTGAGTCATGATTACATAGACATTGGCGCCTTGCTTTTTCAAACGGCTGACCACATCTGCCGCTTTATAAGCAGCAATACCACCAGTTACACCTAAAACTATATTTTTTCCGTGAAGTTTCATAAGAATACCTCCTAAAATCACTTAACTCGTCAAATTAAAATTATAAAAAATGCTATTAAAATACACCCTATGAAAACATAGGATGCACTTAATTGGCTTTCATATTAAACTTAGAATAATCTAATTTCCTCTGATGCGTACTCTGTTACAACATGTAAACCTTCAACTTTATCAGTTATGATTTCTTGAATCGCAATTGATAATGGTTTTTCTGCATCAAAATCATATACATCATCTTCGCCGTCAATAATTGTTCTCGCTCTTCTTGACGCGATAATGCAAAGCGCATATCTGTTTCCTGTTTTTTCGATTAAGTCATCAATAGATGGATTAAGCATTTTCTGTTTCCTCCTTAAATTTGCAAACAATTTGTTCTATATCAGCAGCAACCCTACACTTCTCAGCTAAAATTATAGATTGCAGAATATCTGTGGCATGATCCACCTTATCATTTACGATAAAGTAATCATAGTTCTTAATATATTCAATCTCACTATAGGCACTTGATAATCTCTTCTCAAGTGATTCAGGCGTTTCACTGCCCCTACCTACAATTCGATTTTTAAGCTCTTTCATAGAAGGCGGCAATACAAAGACAAATATGCCTTCCGGATATTTCTTTTTTACTTGAAGCGCACCTTGAATGTCAATTTCAAGTAAAACGTTGTCACCATTAATAATATGATCTACAACAAATTTCTTTGGCGTGCCATAATAATTATCATAAACCTTGGCATGTTCTAAAAATCCGTCTGCCTGAATCATCTCTTCGAATTGATCACGGTTTAAATAATGATAGCTCACACCTTCAATTTCACCGTTTCTCGGTTGTCTTGTGGTTGCTGAAACCGATACGATGACACTCTTGTCTCTAGAAATTAACTCTTTACAAATCGTGCCTTTCCCCGCACCAGAAGGTCCAGATACAACGATTAATAAGCCCTTTTGGTTCATAAACGCTCCCTTATTCAATGTTTTGAATCTGCTCTCTAATTTGTTCAATTTCACTCTTCAAATCAATAACAAGATTTGAAATATCTATATCAGGTGACTTAGAGCCGATGGTATTTACTTCACGATTGAGCTCTTGAATTAAGAAGTCAAGCTTTCTACCAATTGGTTCAGATGCCTCCAAAATATTATTGATTTGTCCTAAATGAGAATGGATTCTAACAATTTCCTCATTGATGTTGGTCTTATCAGCGTATATCGCAAGCTCATTTGCCAATCTCATCTCATCAATATCAGCGTTCAACTCTTTTAGGAGTTCACTTACGCGGTCTTTTGTCTTAAGTCTATAGGCCTCTAGAATTTGTGGTGATAAGGCTTCAATCTTACCGAGAATCACTCTGATGTGTTCTGTCTTCTCATTGATGTCTTCTTTGAGCTTTTGCCCCTCTTGCTCACGCATTTCCAATATTCTTTCAACGGCAATATTGAGTGCAGGTTCAATTGCAGCCCAATACTCCTCTTCACCTCTTTCAAGATAAGAGACGTCAATACCCTCTTGAATTCGCGTCAACATACTAAGGGTTACATCATCCTTGATTTCATACCTATTTTTAATTTCTCTATAGACATTTACATATTTATCTAAAATATCAAAATTAGCGGTTACTTCGTAGTTATCGTATGATTTTTCATCTAAATTAATATAGACATCAATACGCCCTCTTGACAGGTGTTCCTTGATTTTATTCTTGATTCGATCTTCAAAGACATTAAGTTTCTTTGGCATCTTAACGATAATATCACAATATCTATTGTTAACGGATTTAATCTCCAAGGTTATATCAAATGCTTCATTTGAAAACTCGCCACGGCCAAAGCCTGTCATGCTGTAAATCATTGCTACCTCCATATACTTGTACATCATTAGATTATAACATAGATCGCCCTCTTGTGACAACCTTCTACCGAACGATAAATCTCTTATTAATAATATAACATATATACACCTCAAAGGGTTCATAAAACAATCAAAACTTTATCTTTTTTAAGAGAAGTGTTATACTTTTTTCAAATCAACTTTTGCAATTAGGAGGCAACACATGGCATTTGACGGCATATTTGTAAGTCAACTCGTTAAAGAACTCGCACCTTTATTAATCGGTGCCCGAATAGATAAAATACACCAGCCTGAAAAGGACGAACTCTCTTTAATCATCAGAGGGAAAGACCAAAATTACACCCTGTTCATATCTGTGGAAAGTGCCCTGCCCTATTTCGCCCTGACCACACAAAAGAAAGAAAACCCTCAAACACCACCCATGTTCTGTATGCTACTTCGTAAGCACATTGCCGGCGGTCGCATTTTCAACATGACTCAACATGGCAACGAAAGAGTGGTGGTTCTTGAAATAGAAGCAAAAAACGAACTCGGTGAACTTGAACGCAAGAAGCTCATCATCGAAATCATGGGCAAGCACTCAAATCTGATTGTAACCAAGGAAGATTTCACAATCATTGATAGCATAAAGCGCATCACGCCTGATATGAGCCGTGTGAGATCCGTATTACCTGGACTTAAATACGAGTTTCTAGAATCCGATAAAATACGACTTGATCAAGTGGAACTTGAATTTAAGGCTTCCTTAGACGCCAAAGTCAAAACCGCACCACAAACAAAATGTTTTAAGGCACTCTACGAGATCGTAGAAGGTTTCAGCCCTCTTGCTTCAAAGACCGTTTTAAACCAAGCAGACCTTTCCTTTGACTTGCCCATTGGCCAACTTTTGCCAAGAGAAGTAGATGCTATTATAGCAGGGCTTATTAATTTTAGGGACCATCTGGGAAAGATCGGTTACGTCTATTATGACGCCTTTGATATTCCAAGAGAGCTTTACTTCTTAGATTCGCTTAAGGGCTATGATCACATTTACGAGGCAGATTCTCTAAATGCCGCTGTGGATTTGTATTACAGCACACAAAATAAACAACTCAAAAACCACCAAAGGGCAAACGACCTAAAGAAGACTGTTGCTCAAAGACTTGAACGGTCTGAATCCAAGCTAAACAAATTGAAAATGGAGCTTGAAACTGCTGAAAACTCTGAAATATATAAGATTCAAGGCGAACTCATCTTAGCCAACATTTATAGACTCTCTAAAGGCATGAATGTTGCGACACTTGAGAACTACTACAGCCAAGCAAACGAACCCATTGACATTCCCCTTGACATCAGACTTGATCCATCAGAAAACGCACAGCGTTATTTCAAAAAATACAACAAACTCAAGACTGCTAGACTTGAGCTTAAAATTCAAATTGAAGAGACTAATCAGGAAGTGGCTTATTTAGATCAAGTCCTCACCTTGCTAAATAACATAGATGAGCCATCAGATCTATTAAGTATCAAACAAGAGCTTATGGAAGAAGGCTTTGTAAAGTCAAGAATGACCAAACAAAAGACCAAGCCCACTAAGGAGATTTTCAAACGATTTGTCTCAAGTGACGGTTTTGAAATCCTCGTGGGTAAAAACAACAAGCAAAACGATCAACTCACTACAAAAATTGCTTCAAACAAGGATCTTTGGCTCCATACTAAAATTATTCCTGGTTCTCACGTCATCATTCGCACTGAGGGAAGCGATGTTCCTGAACAGACTTTAATTGAAGCGGCAATTATTGCTGCCTATCATTCAAAGGCCCGTGAATCTTCAAACGTCCCTGTGGATTATACTTTGGTTAAAAATGTTTCAAAACCCAATGGTGCAAAACCCGGTATGGTAATCTATGTTCAAAACAAAACCCTATATGTTACACCAGATGAGCAAGTGATTAATCAACTCAAACGATAATTTTGAAACCCATAAAAAGTCTTAGACAAAATATTTTGAGGTTAATTTATGAAAATAAAATATATTGTGGTCATTTTAGTTGTGCTACTAGCAGTTGGTGGCCTTCTCTATAACGAAAATCGTCTTGAAAACACTATAAGAATAGGTGTATTATCAGAAACCGCTTCTTTGCCGATAATTGACGCTTACGATCAAGGTGGTTTCAAATCATTGGATCGACCTATTGAAGTAATCGTATACCTAAACGAGAACGCCATGCTCTACGATGCCAAAATCGGGTATTTGGATGGTTTTTTATGTGAACCCTCTACATTTATCGTCTCCCTGAAATCATTATCAGATTTTGTCATTGTTTCTAGCACCTATAAAGAGCTCTATCTAATCAGTTCGAAAAACAACAACACCGTAAGCAAGCTAAACGATGTTCAGGCCGCTGCCATGGGCATCTATAATTACAACCAATGCGAGTATTTTTTGGATTTGACCATACAGGCCCAAAATGTGATTGGGCTCTCCATGGACGAAGTTGTCATAAACGATCCACTTAAGCGCGTGTCCTTTATTGAAGATAACACCCTTGATTTTGGCGTTTTTACATCACCCTATAGTGATTATTTACTCAGCCAAAACACAAAACTCATCCAAAAGATGAGTGGTCTTCGCGCCAGCTTTACTGTACTGGCCATCAATAAGGCCATTGAAGCTGGCGATATTGAACTCGTTGAACAGATGATTTCTGAGATTAATGACACCGCTGAAAATAAATCCCTTAAACATTACAATCATTTAATTGACAAGTATTTCAACCTTCCCGCTCAAATTCAGCTTTCAGAAATGCCCTTTGATACGACCTTTAAATTGCCTAATTTTGATGATATGGACAATTTACTCAGTTGGCTCTACAACACTGAACGTATTCCTACCAAATTCAAGTATTTTGATTTGGTTACCGAACTCATTGCAGCGAAATCACACTGAACATATTTTATTTAAGTTGCTTTTTTGTTAATACTATATTCATATTTTTGGCTTATACTAACATTAATATAACAAATTAAAAAATGGTTGGTGAGATCATGGAACACAATTATAAATTAAATGGCATTCAATGGACGGGCATAACACTAGGTGTTATCGGAGCCTTTCTTATAGCGTTTCCAACAGCAGTCGGTGTATTTGCTATCAAATTCATCACATTGCTTTTGATGATAATCGGATTTTATGGCTTGACTTTCTCCTTTTTCTTAAGGAGCATCACCACAACATTCCTAAGCGCTTCATTACTTTTAATGAGCGTTTATGCATTTATGAATCCAGATTATATTCTTATGATTATAGGCATTGCCTTTATCCTGAGTGGTTTTAATGGCCTACTCCTCTATTCCAGACGTAAATCCGACAACATCATTTTATCTTCGATTGCAATGATTTTGCTTGGCGTCTTTTCAATTGTCAATTCCAAAGCAGCACTTGCGACTGTTATGATGATATTAGGCATTGTCATCTTAGCTTTTGGTATTGTCATCGTCTATCAGGGCAAGTTGATGAAGCCCCTAAAGAAAACCGTATTCTACCGTTACAATTCAACCGAATCAAAACCTCATACCACTACAACAAATGGTCGTGTGGTCATCAATATCGATTCTGATGAAGTGGAAGAAGTCGATTACAAAGAAATTTAAACAAAAATAAGCCCCCTATTTTTATGTAGGAGGGCTTTTTATTATATACAACAAAATTTGAGCCAAAAGCTGTGATGAGGAATGTTCAGCCACAAACAGCGTCAGCGAAAATTGGTTTGAGACATGGTGAGATAGCTCAAATGTTTTTATATATCATTAGTACTTTGAGCAAGAATAGTCAAATTACTCAAACAAGTTTAAGACTTCATTGGGGAGGTCTTTTTTTTGAACATAGGCATATACCATCCCATCAAGCTTTTCCTTGAGACCAACACCAACGACAAAATATGGCTCATCAATATCAAAGTATTCACCATAAGACATATGCTCAAGTATGATGTTGATCCAAGCAGGGTCTGTGATGTTTATGGTATTGGACTCCGTATTAATGGCAGTTGTCGCATTAGATTTAAGGCCAACCTCCTCTAAGACAATATAGCTAACGGCTTCCGGCTTGAGTGCAACTTTTGAAAGTATACCGATTTGGTCAAGCCACGCCTTGGTTCTGGCGAACTTGGAGTTCAACGGCACATCTACCAGGATGGCGCGATCATCCGTATCGTCATAGGCCATAAGGTCATCACCCTCAAGGCTGTTGTTTGTGGCAACATTCACATTAATGTTCATTCGGTTGTCATAAAAAACAATATGCGCTTGGTCATAACGACTAAAGACCAAATCTTCTGCATTGGCGTCCAGTATATCCTGTTTTAAAAGTGTCAACATCTTGGTCATGTCTGCTTCACTTTCGATCTTCTCTCGATTGTTCCAAAACTCGTTGCTTTCAATGAGCGCCATCGAAATGTCTTCAGCTTTTAAGTTAAATATATCATAGGTTTGCTTTTTATAGCTTTCAGAGCTATAGAGGGCTTCAAAAAGAGGCTTATACCTTAACTCTTCTATGGTATACTGACGCTTTACCTTAGTACCATTTTTGAGGTTATATTGTATATAAAACCGTTTGCCATGGTCACTTTTAACCTCTTCATCCACAAGTTTTTGATGGATCATTCTAACGGTTTCCATATCTTCTGGTAGGGCATATACCATATGTTTATCATTATTTTGTGAATAAAACATGGGTTCTAAAATCACGGATTCAAGTTTGTCTACACTTGGCACCTTACCTTCAAAACCAGTGATATCAAAACACAAGATGCTTTGGAAGGCTATAATGCCCATAAGTACAAAAGCATAGCCCTTGACGTATTTACGGAACACGTTGACTCTCTTATCTACAATCATTCGTGAGATGTAGTAACCCAGAGTCCCCCCAATAATGTAGCCTACAAAAAGTGCTGTCTCAGTACCATAAATTACTGAAATATAAGTTCCACCAACAAAGGCGCTGCATATTGTAACCCCCATTGTGAAAACCGGCTTCAAAACTGGAAATGCTAAAACATCGCCTGCCATTTCATCTTTGCGCATGGCATAGAGGTGAAAAATCGACCCTGTAAAAATCACGGTGAAGGTCAATAGGCTAAAATAAGTCATGTTGGTAATTTTATCGGCAGGTAGTTCAAACAACAGGGTCAAGGGTGACAGCTTCAAAATCACCAGTTCTAAAAACTGACTATTGTAATAAAATCCCTTTAGAGTCATTTCCAAGTTGCTGTATATTAAAGTCAACAGACCATATGGTACTGAGAAAAAAATAAGTGTGATCAAACTCGCAGCAATGGTAAATCCAGTCATAATTGAAATCAAGGCAGAAAACAAGTACAAGTTCACCATATAAAGACAGTTCAAAACCATAAAGGATAGCGGGCTATGAATAATCTCAAGGCCAATTGCTTCGGCTGATGGATAAAACACGATTGTGAAAAGTGCAAAGAACATCTGTGGCAAAAACAAAATGAACACACCTGTTATGAGTTTGGACCCTAGCCATTCGTATCTCGAGAAGGGATAGCTGTGAATCCTAGAGATCTGAACCTGACTGTGTAGATATTTAAATTGAAACAGGCCAAGCGCTACAGGAAATATGATAATCGTAAACTGGTGTAGCGGTGAATCAAAATTAAGTAGAGACAACATGTAAAGGGTAAATTTTTCTTCACCAGATAAAGAAGCAACAGGGCCGGTCATAAAGAGGAAAATGATATACAGGACCCCTATCCATCCAAAGTAAGTAAGCTCATGTCTGATAATATGGCTGTTATAAAATGATTTCTTTAATTTCATAGCCATCCCCTCCAATTTCATAAATAAAGACTTCTTCCAAGGTCAAGGGTAGCATGTCTATAAATCTTGGCTTATAGAGGTTGAGCCAATCCATAATTTTAATTTTATCCCCTTTAATAATATAATTATGTACTGAACCAAGGGTACTTTTGTACAGGAGTTTGCAAGTACCAAGCTGACTTTCATCAGCCTCTAATTCAAATGAGGTTTGAATCTTATGGATATCGGTCTTAAGCTCGTCTAAATCCTTCTCTATCAGCAAAGTGCCATTATGGAGTATACCAACATAATCACACACGTCTTCAAGCTCCCTTAGGTTATGCGAAGAAATCAGAACAGTGGTGCCCCGCTCGGCCACGTCTTGAACGATTAAGGACCAAACACGTCTTCTGGTTACAGGATCAAGCCCATCTACAGGTTCGTCCAAAATCATGATATCTGGCATACTGGATATCGCAAGCCAAAAAGCCACTTGCTTCTTCATCCCCTTGGACATCTTTCGGATCAAATGATTTTCATCAATCTCAAACATGGATTTTAGGAGCTCATATCTGTTCTCGTTAAAAAAAGGATAAATCTTCTTATAAAATTTAGAGAGCTGTTTCACTGTATCAGTCGTATTGAAGTAAAGGTCGTCTGAAATATAGGCAATCCGTTTTAAGATGTCTCCATTGTCATAAACGGGTTTGCCGTCAATCAAAACAGCGCCTTCATCCTGTCTATAGGAACCTACAATATGTTTAATCAAAGTCGTCTTACCAGCACCGTTAGGACCAATCAGCCCATAGACACTTCCCTGTTTGACATGTAGATTTATGCCCTTAAGTACTTGAAAATCGCCAAAATACTTCACGAGATTTTGTACTTCTATAAAATTCGCTTCCATTGACATATTAAGGAACACACCTCCTCTACAATTATAGATAATCATTTAAGACCAAAACCTAGTTTTGCCGTACCTAACCGTTTTTGAAAATTCTTGCTCAAAACTGGGTGAAAACTAATGATTTATAATAACATTTGAGACATCTTTCGATGTCTCAAAACAGTTATGCTCTATTTTGCTCTATAACTTTTGATAAATAGCAACCTCATTGCTATCGTCCACTTCCAGCACCTTAACCTTAACGATTTCCTTGCTTGAAGTTGGGACGTTCTTACCGACATAATCAGGTCTAATCGGTAGTTCACGATGACCTCTGTCAACCAAAACAGCAAGTTGAATTGATGCTGGTCTACCGTAATCTATAATCGCATCCATTGCGGCACGTACAGTTCTACCTGTATAAATTACATCATCCACAAGAATAACAATCTTACCGTCAATTTCAAAATCAACGTCAAGCCCCTTCACATCAGGTTGATAACTCTTTAAAGACAAGTCGTCACGATACATAGTAATATCTAGATTGCCTACCATTAAAGGCTTGCCTTCAATCATTTCGATCTTCTCAGATAATCTTTTTGCCAAAGGAACACCTCTGGATTTTATGCCAATTAAAACCAAGTTGTCTATGCCCTTGTTTCTCTCAATAATTTCATGTGCAAGGCGTGTCAAGGTTCTATCAATCGCTTTATCATCTAATATTTTTGCCTTAAACTCCATGTTTCTCCTCCTATAAACTTCTACACTTATTGAGTAGAGTGATAAAATATTCAGGTAGCTCAGAATCAAAAACCATCATTTCGTGTGTGGTTGGGTGTATAAATCCCAAAGTTTTAGCGTGTAAGGCCTGGCCTTCATACTTGACACGCTCAGATTTCACACCGTAAAGCGGGTCACCCAAAAGGGGAAAACCAATAGATGCCATATGCACTCTAATTTGATGCGTTCTGCCAGTTTCGAGCTTGAGTTTGACGAGTGTGTGGTACTTAAATCGTTCTAAGACTTCAAAGTGTGTCACTGCTTGCCTACCATCGGCCACAATTGCAATTTTCTTGCGATCCTTGGGATTTCTAGCTAGGGGTTTGTCAATTGTACCAGAATCCTGTTTAATAACACCATTTACAATAGCATAATACTCTCTCAAAGAGGTCTTATCCTTTAATTGTGCTGCTAAAAACTCATGTGCCTTATTATTTTTGGCAACCATAAGTAGGCCTGAAGTATCCTTGTCTATTCGATGTACAATCCCCGGTCTAATAACCCCATTGATCGAAGACAGTTTTTCCGTCGTGGCCATTAGGGCATTTACTAGGGTGCCGGTGTAGTTACCCGGTGCAGGATGAACCACCATGCCTTGGGGCTTATTGATCACTAACAAATCCTCGTCTTCATAAACAATCTCAATGGGAATATTTTCTGCTTTTATGCTTAATAGTTCAGGCTCTGGGATATCAATCTCGATGAGATCGTCAATGGCGACTTTGACTTTTTTATTATCCAAAATTTTACCATTGAGCATGACGTGCCCATTGCCAATTAATTTTTGTATATAGTTTCTCGAGAGATCATTGAGCGCATCGGACAAAAAAGAATCTATTCTGATGTCCTTAACTTCACTTATAATCTGTATTTTTTCAGTATTCAAGACTTACCTTCTTTCAAAAAAATAAAGCACTTTAAATAAGTGCTTTCATGAAAATATTCTATCAAACTTTAAGAGGATTTAGAAGGGGTATTTTTAAAATACAAGCTTTAACAAAAACATTATCGCCATTATACCAAATATTGGTACAAGCAAGACCAATCCAATTGGAATAAAGAATAAAAACAAGGCCATACCAATCAGACTAAAGACCAATTTTGTTATCCCGAAGCCGATGTGGAATAAAATTTTCATAAACATCATAATGACAAATAGACTAAGAATAAACGTTAACATATGAGACGCTCCTTTCGCTTTCGTGGTATAATATCTAGGGTAAATTACCCTTAATCACGCTTTTCATGGTTTCATAATACCAGTTAATAATTCAAATTAAGTTAAGCCAACATTAGAAGTCGATTAAAATAAGAAAAGGAACCTATTATGATTATACAGAATGAACAAAAAAGCATCGTGGATATTGCACTTAAGGCTGGCAATATCATGCTGACAAATGGTGCAGAGACTTATCGTGTTGAAGACACGGTCAAGAGAATGATTGAATCTAGAGGCCTCGAAGATGTTCATGTTTTCGTGATCCCAACAGGCATCATCGTTTCAGCAAATATAGACAACCACCCTACTACCATATTAGAGCGCATACACGGCGAGGGCATCGACCTCGAAATTATAGACCGTACCAACGCTTTTTCACGTCAGTTCACAAACAGTGACATGACTGCCAAAGATGCTCAAATTGCTTTAGAAGCACTGAGCAATACCCCCACTTTTTCAAAGTGGACACGTTTTTTCTTTAGTGGCATGGCTGGTGGCTTTTTTATCTTTCTATTTAAGGGGTCATTTATAGAATTTTTACTTGCCTATGTGGCAAGCTCTTTCACTGTCCTCTGCTTTGATTCATTGTCCAATAAGCACCTTAACTTTTTTGTTAAAAACATCAT
>NZ_JBVBZF010000034.1:0-19432 GCF_057447755.1 Fusibacter sp.
GACTCACAAGCTCCCTTTATCCTTTGTCCGATTTGGCGGTATGACCTGCCTGTTCTTCAAGTCAGGTACCTTTATGAGTTATGATGATGTTAAGGATTGTGACACCGTAAAATATGGCGAATTTTTTAGAAAAATGCTAAATGAAGGCGTCTTGTTACCACCAGCCCAATTCGAAGGATGGTTCCTCTCAGAGGCTCATACTATGCAAGATGTGGAGATTTTAATTTCAAAAACAAAAAATGTTCTCCTATCAATGTATCAAGCCTAGATTTCACTAAACATTTGAACTTACTTTAAACGATTGAGAAATTACTTTTATATAGGAGTAATTTCTTTTTTTTATGCAAATCTATTTGCAATCCCCCTTCAGATAAGTTTCATTTAATAAGAAATTTTAACTTTTAAAAAAAACGTTGCATAAGGTCTAAATATATGATATTAATATATGTGTTTGAAAAGTTATACAATTTTAAAACAAAATTGGACCGCATGATTGCATCATGTGAATTTAGAAAAGAGGTGTTTCATGACAAACAGTTTTAACCCAATATTAGATACTTATGCTAAAGGAAAAATTGATACCATTAATTTTGATATGGATTTTGATAAAATTTCAATAGATATAACACGACACGAATTTGATGATAATGCTCAGATTGTCTTCGAAGATGTTAAAGCCTTTTATTTTATTGATCACGATTTGATCACCGAACTCGAGCTTTCTGATAAAAATTTGAATGTGATTTCTTATGATACGCTTGGATTTGGTGAATTTACTGCTGTTGATGCACGTTCAACGGATGATTTATTTGTCTCAATCCCAAATTTTGCAGTCAATATCAATAATTCCTCACTATATATTGATGCACATCGTATTCGCATCAATGACAAGGAATACTCAGTTAAATATTAAACTTATACTAGAGCTTTCAGACCCACTGTTTGAAATGCTCTTTTTTTATTTCTGTTTTTATTATAAAATTAGGGTATAATAATTTTAGAATCTTATCATAGGGGGCGCATTCATGAATAGTGAAATTGTCATTTCTTTAAAGGATATACTCTTATTTGTACTATGGGGACTTTTAGTCGTGATCTTTACATATTTGATCTTAATACTCGCTAAAGGCCACAAAATAATTAAAGCCATTAACAATGTCGTTGAAGATAACCGCGTTAAAATTGATGCAACTTTAGATGTTGTTCCAGATTTAACCAAAAACATTGAAGTCATTACCGGTGAATTTGCCCATGACGTCAGCGCTTTTAGGGGAACGGTTGACAATGTCGCTGAAACAACTGAATCTGTAACGGAAACCTTAAAAGATAATCAGTCTTTTATGGATGGCATTGCCTCATTTATGCATACGGTGGCCATTGGCAAGGCAATTTACGATAAATTCTTTGGGGAAAAACTGGAAAAAGTAAAAGAGGTCGTAAAAGAGACTGAAGAAGAACTCAAAAATTTATAATCTGTGTTTTCAACGATTGTATATAGTTTAATTATTTTATTATAACCATTCGCTTTTTGAAGATTCTCTCGTTTTTTACTACATTTGTTGACTTATGGAAATTTTTAAGATATTATTAATCTATGGAAATGTTTAAAATTGTCTCAGGAGGTTTACAATGAAATCAACAGGTATTGTAAGAAAAGTCGATGAGCTTGGTAGAGTGGTTATTCCAATCGAATTAAGACGTACACTCAACATCGGCGAGAAAGATGCTCTCGAAATATTCACAGAAGGTGAAACAATCATCCTTAAGAAATACGAGCCAGCTTGTATTTTCTGTGGTCAAGCGAAAGGTGTTAAGAACATCAAGGGTAAGAACATCTGTCCAGCTTGTGTGGATGAAATCAGAGTATTATAGTTTAAAACCTTAATTTACTCATCGTAGCTTATTCGCTGTAAAAATAAAGCCAACGCAATTGCGTTGGCTTTACATATTGTATAGATCATTTATTCTTATCGCAAGAATTTTCAACATGCAAGGGACTAGTCCTCTTGTATGGAAATCGCATAGACTTCTGATTTTTTAACGCCCTTTTCCTTGGCTACCCTTTTAATGGCTTCTTTCTTGTCGAGGCCCTCTTCAATATAGTGGCTCAGTAAGCCTTCCACAGATAAGCTCTCCACAAGGCTATCTCCCTTAGGAGCCTCTTCGTGACTGCCTTCTATTAACAAAACGATTTCACCCTTTACTTCTTCTTGGTCAAGGTTGGTCATTAGGGTCGTTAGGGACCCTCTTTTATATTCCTCATATCGCTTGGTCAGCTCTCTGGCAATAACGGCATTCCTATCACCAAATACATCGTAAATGGCCTTGAGTGTTGCTTTGATGCGGTGAGGTGACTCATAAAATATCAAAGTCCCCTTTTCATATTGGATACTCTCCAGATAGAGTTTTCTCGTCTTTTTGTCTCGATCTAGAAAGCCTTCAAAAATAAAGCGCGACGTGTCTAAACCAGAACCCACAAGTGCCGTTGTAAAGGCAGTCACACCCGGGATAATTTCGAACTCATAGCCTTGCTCTATGCAAAGCTTTATGATATCGTGACCTGGATCAGAAATACCTGGCATGCCAGCATCAGTCACAAGTGCTACCATGTCACCTGCATCAAGCTTATTTAGAATTTCAGCGCCCTTGGTCTGTTTATTATGCTCATGATAAGAGTAAAGTGGTTTTTTTATGTCAAAATGATTGAGCAATTTCAAGCTATGTCGCGTGTCTTCTGCGAAAACCACATCACAGGTTTGTAAAATCCTCATTGCTCTGTAGGTTATATCTTCTAGATTACCAATTGGTGTGCCACAAATGTATAGCTTGCCTCTCATTTTCAATCTCCTCAGCAAATCCATTAGATGGATTCAAAAACAGTGATATTTTCATTGCCGTATATCTCATATATTTCCTTTGTGTAATCCCCTTGGTCTGTCCTTACGATCAGTGGATCATGAAATTTAAGATCCGGCCTCCCGCCTTTTGCACATCGGATTAGAAAGATATTGGGCTTTTTATGTGCATAAGGCTGAATCATTCTAATTTCCTTGGGTTCAAGCTTGTATTGCTTACACAAGTAAATTAGATCTGCCAGTCGGTTAGGGCGATGAATCATGTAAAGATTTCCCCCTTGCTTCAAAAGCTTACTTGCGTTTGAAATGATGTCTTCAAGTGTACATAGCACCTCATGTCTTGAGATGGCTTTTTTATCAGATGGGTTTTTAATGCCACCTTCTGTACTCATGTAAGGCGGATTGCTCACAATTGTATCAATAGACCCTTTTTCAAAATGTTCAAGGGCATCCTTAAGGTTGGCTTCGATGACCTCAATTCGATCCTCTAAATGATTGAGCTTAATACTACGCCTTGCCATGTCAGCTACTTCAGGCTGCACTTCAAAGGCCGATAAGTGATCAAACTCGGCTTTACCTGCAAGTAATATTGGAATAATGCCTGTTCCCGTACCAAACTCGACGATTTTATGGGTCCTCTTGACCTTAACAAAATGACTTAGAAGAACGGCATCTATCCCAAAGCAAAATCCATTTGGATCTTGAATAATGCTCAATCCATTTAGTTGTAAATCGTCCACTCGCTCATGGGCCAAGACCAAATTGTGATCTATTCTATTCATACACAAACACTCCTTATAATACAGAAAAGAGCTTTGATGGGATTGCCACAAAGCTCTCTTTAAGTACTAGTCTTCCAATTTTTTTAATGCCGCAAAATCAACAGGCTCAGAATCTGGTACCACACTTGAATTTGAATGGCTATTGCTACGATTGACTTCAATCACTTTGATGTCCGTCTTTCCATATGCAACGATGTCTTCACTTAACTCCTCGTGCGGGCTTGTTTTAACAATATGTCTCACCTTAACTTGCTCAAGAAGGATGTTGGTATCAACAACATATGCGTTGCCATCCGGCGTTTTAACTTTATCGCCCCTGTTTGGCATACCAATTCTTATTTGAACATAGGTATCGTATTCGTATTTTAGACAACACATTAATCTTCCGCAAAGGCCAGATATTTTCACAGGATTCAATGACAAGTTTTGGTCTTTTGCCATTTTTATAGAAACCGGTGCAAAATCTCCTAACCAGCTGCCACAGCAGATTTCTCTACCACATGGGCCAAGTCCCTTTACCATCTTTGACTCATCCCTAACACCAATTTGTCTTAGTTCAATTCGCGTTCTGAAAATCGCTGCAAGATCTTTTACGAGCTCTCTAAAGTCAATTCTGCCATCTGCTGTAAAGTAGAAAATCACCTTGTTATTGTCAAATGTATATTCCACATCGATCAATTTCATGTCTAATTGGTGCAAGTGAATCTTTTCAAGGCAAACATCGAAGGCCTCTTTTGCTTTTTTCTTGTTGTTTGTATGAATTTCGTCATCCTCTGGTGTTGAAATTCTTAGAACAGGCTTTAATGGACTGATGATTTGCTCCTCAGTAATTTCTCTTTTACCAATAACGCACTCACCATATTCTACACCACGGGCTGTTTCCACAATCACATGATCGTTTTGATTAACGTCTACTTGACCTGGATCAAAATAATAAATTTTGCCAGCTTTTTTAAATCTCACACCTACGACAGTGATCATTTACGCCTCCTATTGTATACATTTGAACAACAATTGGTCAATTGTCAGTTCAAAGTTCATATTATTTTTAAGTTTTGATTCAACATCATCTATAATAAAGATCAGCTCAACGAGCTTTTCGGTTTTAAAGCTCCTCGTCAACTTTTCAAGTTGGTCTCTATAGTCCAGTATAGTGAAATTTTCTGAATTTATCAATTGTAGATTTTCTGTCTCTCTGAAGATCATCACATCTCTCAGTATTTTAGAGACTCTATTAATGACAATCTGAAAACGCTGCTTGTCTTCCTTTGCATATAGGGCAAATTCAAAGACGCGATTTACATCTTTAAATTCTATGCTCTTGACGAACTCAATGGCCTTATCCAGGATTTCCTGTTCAATTTCAAGGCCCTTTTCTTCAAGTTCATGATAAAACTGAATCACTTGACACCTTGAAACTACTGTCTCTAAAATTGCCTCTAAATTATGAGTCATAAAGATAAAAAGAGCGTATTCAGGTGGTTCTTCTAAAGTCTTGAGAATTCGATTTTGCGCTCTAGGCGTCATGAGATCCAAATCTTTAAAAATGACAATCTTAAAATCGCTTTCAAAGGGTTTAATGTAGATATACTCTTGAAAGGCTTCAACCTGTGCATTTTTAATTGAACTGCCGTCCGGAACGACGATCATAAGATCCGGATGATTACTGGAATTTATTTTTAAACATGACGAACAGGAATCACAGCCAGTGTGTTCCTGTTTGCATAGTACCAACTTTGCAATTTCTGTTGAAAACGCCAAGTCATCCGTTCCTGAAAAGATATAACTATGTGACAGCTTACCTTTTAAAATAGCTTTCTCTAAAAAAAGCCTCTGTGTTTGATATTGCATTCTATTGCCCTTTACATTTTAATATATTTTTCGACATCCACTACAAAAACTGTAGCACCACCCACTGTAATTTCAAGTGGCATCCCCATTACAGAGTTGTCACCGAGCAAAGAAGTGGTTGTGGTAATCTCTTTTCGCGTTTGGCTTGTTTCTTCAATAATCGCCAGTGCCGCATCCACACGTTCCTTAGGTGTCCCAATGATCAATGTTGTATTTCCAGACTTTAAAAAGCCTCCTGTTGAAGCCAATTTAGTGACACCAAAATCTGCTTGAGTCAATTGTTTAACGAGTGCATGTGCATCCTCATCATGGATAATTGCAATAATCAATTTCATAAATATGCCTCCTCTCAAAAGCAACTTCTATTGATTATTATACCACAATTCTGAACTTTAATTCACTTTACCAATCTTATTGAGAGGCATAAATCTAAAAACGACCTTACCAATCATGTCCTCTTTTGAAATTAATCCAATGTCTCTACTATCATAGCTTACGTTTCTATTGTCACCCATGCAAAAGTACATGCCCTCTGGGATTTTTTCATAGTAAGCGGATTTGGTCGTCACCGTATAAATATAAGGTTCATTTAAAATCTCACCATTGACGGTTACTACGCCGTCCTTAACTTCAATGCTGTCACCAGGGCCTGCAATTACCCTCTTAATAAGGTTTTTGCGCTCACCTTCATGATGCAATAACTTTTGAATAAAGTTCAAACTGTCGATATCGCGAGCCGACAAGGTAAGATCCGATTTAAAGGAAACGATATCGCCGTTGTGAATTTCCGCCTTCTTCACTAAAAAAAGCATGTCTTTTTCAACCAAGGTCGAAAACATCGAAGTGTTGTAAACAGTTGTTGTTGCAAAAAAGTAGTTGTAAACCAAAAATATAACCAGTGTTACGACAATTGCTTGTCCCCATTCCAGTAATTCTTTTTTAAATTTATCCATATTGTCAATCTTGAGGGTTACCCAAGTCTCCTTTCAAGTATCGTTAGTTGTGTTAACTCTTCCTTAAGCAATTGTTTTAATAGATCAATTGTTTCTTGAGTTATAAGTTCACCGGGAACACAAATTGGAATACCCGGCGGATATGGTGTTAAAAATTCTACACTGACTTCTCCAACAGCATCTTCCACTGCCACAATCTTATGGGGTTTTCGCTTGACCTCATAAGGCATATAGACTTGGTGGTCCAAACTGACAATTTGCTCATACTGTTTTTTATATTGAAATAGGCCACCCGCGTTTGACTGGTCTAAAACTAAAGTCTCTTTGTTCAATACTTTGTTCTTAAAGGTTTGTATCCTCTGCTGGTCCAATTCAAGTAGGGCTTCTTCAAGCGCTTTAAAATCTGCCAAATCGCTGCATATGCTGGACATAAATAGAAGCATTGTCTTTGTCTCGTACTCCACTTGAATACGATACTGGTCTCTAAGTCTTGTGGATATGACCTCGCCATCCCAAGAACCCGATTCATAATAAGCAGGATTAACCATTAAAACGAGTTTACTCGGATCTTTTTTCAAATCAGTTTGATAGAAGGACATGGTTTTCAAGTCTTTGGTAAGGTCATAAAATTCATTTGTGGCTTCTATAAGCCTTTGAGACCATGCATTCCCCTTTTCCAAAATCAGGGTCATCATGACATCGACAGATGCCATTAGAACATAAGACGGACTACTGGATTGAAATGTCTTAAGACAATCATCCACTTGCTTTATAATACGCAAGCCCATCTCAGTCTGAAAAAGGTGTTTTCCATAGTGCAAACAAGCCGTCTGCGTCAGCGCCGGTAAGGTTTTATGAAAACTTTGAACCACAATATCTGCCCCCAAATCCAATGCTGACTCAGGATAATCAGAATTCAATTTAAAATGAGCACCATGTGCTTCATCCACCAATACCAAAATATTGCGTTCATGACAAAATGAAATGATAGGTTCAATAGACATGCAAATGCCTTCATAGGTAGGATAGGTTAAGATAACGGCCTTTATATCAGGAGATTTGACAATCATCTCCTTTATCTTATTCAAATCATAGTCCGTGACAATACCCAGATAATCGTCATATTCTGGTAAATAATAATGAGGTCTGAGCTTGGCGAACTCAACTGCATTGTATATAGACTTATGTGCATTTCTATTTAGGAGAACATGATCACCTTCATCAAGACTACCAATGATCATACTTAAGATTCCAACAGTGCTTCCGTTGATTAAGACTCTAGAGTCTCCAGAACCATAAAACGAAGCAATTGTCTTTTGAGTTTCTAAAATACAGGATTTTGGGTCATGAAGATGGTCTGCTTTCGGAATCTCAGTAATATCTAAGTTTACGAGGTTTTCTAGTTTTTTTATAAAATCAGGATGCCTCTTGTGTCCAGGCATATAGAATGAATGTAATTCCTCTTCTTCAATTTCTCGAAGTGTCTCTAATAATCTCATTTTTTTGCCTTTCTTGGGTTTACATCCGCTTTTTGAGGCCCTTTACTTTTAAAGTCAGACATCTTTTGAACATTTTTTAATTTGTCCTTATAAAATTTTCGATCTCTAAAGAGATCCCCTAGCGCAAAAAAAGCCACTCCCATGAAAAAAAGAATGATTGCGCCAATTAAAATCCAGTCTAAAACAGACATTTTTAACCTCAGTGTTTGTGTTTTTGCAATAAATTGCTATAATAATTCTAACACATTAGAATGCGTGTTTCATCAAACAAATGTAAACTTTTTAAAATAACACTGAAAGGCAGGTGATTTCTCACCTGAAGGTGATTTTATTATGAATTTATCTCAGAAAATAAAAAAAGTAACGCCATCCTTTACAATCGGCATCAGTACTAAAGTCAAAGCACTTAAGGCTGAGGGCAAAGTCATCGTCGATTTGAGCATAGGAGAACCTGATTTTTTTACACCTGAAAAAGCAAAACATGAAGGTGTTGAAGCCATTAATCGTAACGCGTCTAAATACGATGTGGTTCCCGGATTAATGCCCCTACGACAAGCCATTGTCAAAAAACTGGAAGTTGAAAACAAGGTCCGCTACAATGTGTCGGATATTGTCGTTTCATCAGGCGCCAAACATGCCATCACCAACACCTTGCTTGCCATTCTTGATCCGGGTGACGAGGTCATCGTACCAAAGCCATATTGGACAAGTTATCCTGAAATGATCAAACTCTGTGGCGGTGTCCCAGTACTTGTTGACACAAAGATCGAAAACCAGTTCAAGCTAACTGTGGAAGAGCTCAAAGCTTCGATGACACCTAAGACCAAGATGCTGCTCATCAACAATCCCTCTAATCCAACCGGCGCGGTTTACACCAGATCAGAACTTGAGCCCCTTGTAGAGCATTGTATTGACCAAGAAATCTTTATCTTGGCAGATGAAATCTACGAGCGCATTTGTTATACGGATGATTTCACTTCAATTCCATCCTTATCAGAGGCTGCAAAGGCAATCACGATTGTGGTTAACGGCCTTTCAAAATCAGCTGCAATGACAGGATGGCGAATTGGCTACACTGCTTCATCACCTGAAATTGCAGGTGCCATCTCTATGATCCAAGGCCACTTGGTATCACACCCGAGCATGGTCTCTCAATGGGCAGGTGCAGCCGCACTTACGGATTGTCTTGAAGACATGTCAAACATGGTTTCAGAATATAAATCAAGGAGAGATACCCTTGTAAAACAGCTTGGTCAAATGGAAAACATTTCATTTATACAGCCAGATGGCGCCTTCTATCTCTTTATAGATTTGTCTTATTATAAAGATAAAATTGCATTCGAGGATAGTTTTTCATTAAAGGTTTGTGATGATTTACTCTTAAATTATGACCTTGCAGTTGTTCCTGGAATCGCATTTGGCAATGATGCTTGTATTCGATTATCCTACGCAACACAGCTCAGTCTTGTGCAAGAGGGGCTAAGACGAATAGAAACCTACTTGTCACAGTTTTAGAAACTCTGATTAAATTCAATTTATTCCCTTTAACTGGCAGACTTACTAGAAAGGACTTACAATGCTTCATTTTAGATCACATCAGCTCTTGAAAACATCAAAGTCTAAGAATAGAAGACTCCTGTTTGCTTTTATAATCCTGTTTTTTATTGGTTTAGTGATTCTACCAAGTCATACGATAAAAAGCCTCATGATAATTCTATTCCCCTTTGAGTATTTTTTTCTAAAATCAAAAGCCATACAACTAACACCTAAACTACTTTCATTTAAAACCGACACTTTAGAAACCGCTAAATTAATCTGCGATACCGATTTAATCGTTAAGGATTTAGGCCAATATATAGATGCGTCAAAAGCGATCATTACACATTTTGAGACGGTGGATCTTAATGTTTCAGTGGATAGCCCTGCATTTGAAAATACTTTGAAGCGAAAAAATATAAGCAAATTACTTCAAACGGCTTTATTGTGCTCGCATAAAGATGATCGCCTTGTCCCTAGCCAAAGTCAAATTTCATCCTACTTTCCACTAGATGAAGGGGCGTTGGATTTGCAGTGGCCAAAGTTAAGAGCTTGGCAAAGGGAAAGCATCTGGTTAACACAGCATCAGGAAACCAAAACCCACATGACGCAACTCATGTGCATGGGAGATGTAGATCGACTTCTTGAACGCTGTACCCATGTGCTCACACAAAATGGGATCGACATCCTCAAAAAAGAACACGTCGCCAAGATTATTGCTTCTGAACACAAACATGGCCATGCCCTTGAAAGAGTCTGGGGATATGCCTTTAAAATTGATTCAAAGGACAACCAAAGTGAGGAAATTCCAAATGATCTGATCTATATCGGTGCCATAAGCGTTTTTGCACCTTTAATGGCATCTGAAACCTTAAATGCTTTAGAGTATCCACAGGAACCTTCCTTAACCTATCGTTATAAAGTAATTGCCTTTTCCCAAGAATCACCTATATATGTGACCTCTATTGTTAAGGCTTTGAATCTTATCAAGGATGATCGCAGACTACTCGATCAAAATAAGTTGATGACTTATTCAAACAAGACGCTTGAACCTGTGCTGGAGCGTTACGGTTTTTTTAGTCGAATGGATGATGATCAAAAATATCGAATTTTGACACTTTATCGTAAAAAAAATCAGAAACTTCTGAAGGCAACTGAAAGTGATAGTACCTTAAATCGTTTGGAGACTTCACTTTTTGAATTCTCCACAGACCAAGCCTATCATGAAAAACTCTATAATAGGGCATTCCTTGAAAGTCAAAATCTCGAAAATCGCTTTTATAAGTTGGGGGCATTCGTGTTCACCATGCACCTTATCGAGTTAATCGCTTTCAACTTTACCAAAACAGCATCACCCTATATGCTTTTAATCATGAATCTTATGATATCAAGCATCCTAGGAATATCTTTATTTGTCGAGGCTGTTGAATTAAATAGTATTTCTGTCTCAAAAGAGAAGACCATGAACATAAAATCTAAACCAAAATCTACCTACAAACATATCCTTGTCTATGGTATTTTAATCGGTATATATTGTCTGATCAATCAAAGCCAGTTTACAGTAGTCCCTTTTGTGGGACTAACGATCGTTGGTACGGCCTTTATACTTCAAAACCAGAAATCTATTTCTCTAAGGCAAATTGCCCTTAAAAAAACACCTTTAAATGCAGCATCTGGGCTACTTATTCTCTTGTTTTTAGGACTTGCATCTTGGGAAATGAAATCACAATTCGATGCAAATACACTAATGAAACTCCTTGCATTTTCATTTACACCTATGATTTTGCATGACTTAATCAAATTGACTAAAGCTTATGTCCATAAATTTTCGGCGGTGATCAAGTCCTGATTTTTTCTCAGTCCAAGTCTTGCTCTCAGTCCAAGTTTTGCTCTCAGTTTTAGTCTTGCTCTCAGGTTTAGTCACTTTTGTATTCAAAAGACGCATTGAAAAATCAGCCTTAGACATAAGCATGAATTGTAGTCAAACATTTATTTAAAGTTTAAAGCACATCTAATGCCTTTTTCTTATACGCCATAGCAGTAAACCCTTGTGTGTTTACAATTTACTTCTAAGGTAAAAACCAAGAAAACGACATTGATGTGCTTTTTTTATTTAATGAGGGTCTGATTACCCATATATCCCTGTAGTACTTTTGGAATGGTGATGCTCCCATCTTCATTTTGGTAATTCTCTAAAATCGCGGCTAGAGTTCTACCGACTGCCAATCCCGATCCATTTAAAGTGTGAACATAACGGACTCTTTTACTCTCCGATTCTCTAAATCTGATATTGGCTCTTCTCGCTTGATAATCCTCAAAATTTGAACAACTGGATATTTCTTTATACCCCTTGTAGCTTGGAAGCCATACTTCAATATCGTATGTTTTTACTGCACTGAAGCCCACATCACCACCGCAAAGCCTAATGACTCTATAGGGTAAGGCCAAGCGCTTTAGGACTTCTTCTGCAGCAGATGTCAATTGTTCAAGTGCTTGACTGGAATGCTCTGGCCTAACGAAATTGACGAGTTCCACCTTGTTGAATTGATACTGTCTGATCACACCCTTGGCATCTTTTCCTGCCTCATTTCTAAAACAAGGTGTATAGGCTACGTGTTTAATCGGTAGTTTTTGCTCGTCTAAAATTTCATGCCTATACATATTTGTCACAGGAACTTCACCAGTTGGAATCAAAAAATAATCCTTGGAAGGTATGTGAAACATATCCTCTTCAAATTTTGGCAATTGTCCTGTACCTATCATAGCTTGTCGATTTACCATAAAGGGTGGTAATATCTCATGGTAATGGTGCACATCTGTATGTAGATCCAGCATGAAGTTAATAAGTGCTCTTTCCAGTCTAGCACCTTGACCTTTTAGTATGGTAAAATGTGTCCCTGTTATTTTTGTCGCTCTTTCAAAATCTAAAATATCTAAATCAGAACCCAAGGCCCAATGGGTCTTGACCTCAAAGTCAAACTGCCTTGGCTCACCCCATTTTCGAATTTCAAGATTGGCGTTTTCATCTAGCCCTAAAGGGGTATCTGGTAGCAATGTGTTGGGAATTTCTAATAATATCGCAATTATTTCATCATCTAAAGCCTTAACTTGACCATCCAATATTTTGATTTCGTCGGATAGGGCTCTCATCTCTTTAAAAAGTTCCAAAGTGTCTTTACCACTACTCTTCAACCTTGGAATTTCTTTGTTAATTTTATTTTGATCTTGTTTCATTTCTTCAACTTTAAGGATAATTGATCTTCTCGTTTCATCGAGATTCTTAACTCTATGTAACCCATAGTCACCTTTACCTCTAAGGCGTAAGAGTCTTTCTACTTCCTCATAATTGTTTCTGATTTTTTTTACGTCTAACATGAATACCTCCACATTGCCATTTCATAAGATTGGTCCAATAAGCTTTCAAGGCCCTCCTATTAAAAAAACTTCTCAAGTCCTGTAAAGGGCGAGAAGTTTTGTATTAAACCAATGCTGCTAAATTTGCTCAAATAAATCGTGTTTCTTAAGGATATTAAAAATTTTATTGTCAATTCGATACATTTCAAGATTTAACTTCTTCATTGGCATTTTAATTGTTTTTGAAATTTGCTTTGGCAATTCCATTTGACAATCAATACCATATCGCATTCTAAAAATTTGCTCGGCTCTTTCATCAAAAATAGCTTCCTCCAAAATGATCTGGAGTTTTTCATTAACCAAAGTCATTAATTTAACATCAATAGAAACAGGTTCATTAACCGCCATCTTATTCTCTCTTTCTTAAAAATTGATACATTTCTTTTGATTTTTCTACGTAAGCCTTATCTTTTGAATTCAATATTTTTATGTTCTCTTCTTCAGACTCATTTTCTCTATCATTTAAGAGCTCAAGTGCATGAAGAACATTTTTTAACTGACTGGCAGTACCAAAATTGCCATCAAAGATTTCAACTTTATGCCCATAGTAGTCTTCAATAAAGGCTTTTAAGAAAATATAATGGGTACACCCTAAAACGATGCCTTCAATGTGGTCTTCAATTTGGTCCAAATAAAAGGCCACGGTTTCCTTGATATATTCTTCATCATGCATATGATTTTCAACGACATCAACAAGTTTTGGTGCGGGCATTTTAATGATTCGATGTGCATCCTCGAAAGAATGTAGCAAATTGTTAAATTTCTCTTCTTTAAGTGTCATTTCGGTTGCCAAAACTACAATGGCACCCTTTGTTCCTACAATTGCAGGTTTAATTGCAGGCTCCATTCCAATTATAGGGATATTGTATTGGCCTCTTAATTTATCAACAGCTGCACTTGTTGCTGTATTACAAGCAATTACAATTGCCTTCACACCTTCATTTTCAATAAGATAATCACATATATTTTTTGATAACTCATAGACCACTTCCTTTGACTTAACACCATAAGGGGCATTCCCAGAGTCACCATAATAAACAATCGATTCATTTGGTAAGAGCTTATGAATTTCATAAAGTACAGAAATACCACCAAGTCCTGAATCAAAGATACCAATTCTACTTTGTCTATTCAATCCATCACCACCATGTCTAAAATCACTCCAATTATACCATAAATCATTACAATTTTCATCCTGTACTCTTAGCTTAGACACTTCATTTCAACGCCCAATAAAATAGCGCTTTATTATTTGAATTTTCTGAATTTATGTCATTTTTAATGATGTCTAATGATATAATATATCAATAGCACTAATTTTTTAGTTATTTTGGGGGGATTATGATGTTAAAAATACTACTGTTTATCTCTTGGCTTATCACAATTGGGCTTTTGATTTACATCTTTAGATCACAAAGACAAGTACAAAAAATTCAAAAGGGCATTGTGAACGCAAAATCTGGTGATTTTACAAAAAAAATTAGAAATGACAAAAGTGGTTTAGATCAAAAAATTACGGAAGAGTTCAACGTATTAATTGATCATGTTCGAAAATTTATTTCAGAAGTGGATGCAAATGGCGAAAAAATTGATCAAAGCTCTCACTTTATCACGGATTACACTCGAGATATAAAAACACGCCTAAGTGCAAGTGCAGATGAACTGGATGACCTATCAAAGCAATTTGAAACTCAGGCCTATACCATTCAGAAAACAAATACCAAATCAAATGAAATGGTAGATCAATTCAAAGTTATTTTAGAGAGTACAGATGTGGCCACTACCCAGACCAGACAAACCTTAAAGATCATTACAGATAACATCAATATTTTCGACATGCTAGGCGAACTCGTTGATCAAAATATGGAAATCAGTCAAAAAATTAATCACTATATGAGTGAATTGGAGAACAAGGTGGGGGAGATTAGCAATATCGCCTCAACCGTGCGCAATATCAGCGATAATACAAATATGCTTGCATTAAACGCTTCAATAGAAGCTGCTCGTGCTGGTGAAGCCGGAGCTGGATTTGCGGTTGTCGCACAAGAGGTTAAAAAACTCGCAGATGAATCTGCTGTACATGCCACTGAGATTGAACATGTCATTGGCAACATTAGATCTGATGTAAAACACATTTCAAACAGTGTCGTTGAGAGCACTGCCAGCATGGAAAAAACACAAACAACCTCTCAAAATGCAAAGGCAGAGTTTTTGAAAACCCTAGATCAAACTAAAAAATCTGTGGCCTATATTGATTCTATATTAGAAATGACAAAGAGCGAAAATGAAAAAATTCTTGAGATTGAAAAGCTCATGGCAGAGGCCAATGCCTTCTTAGAAAATGCAACAGCCTCTATTCAAGAAAGCACAAGTAACATTCAAGAAGAATCCCAACTCGTGGAGGAGATTTTCGTTCATCTTCAAAAATTAACTGAAATGACCTCTAGTATACAAAGACTTACAGCTGAATTTTCAAAGGGTTTCACCTATACACCTGAAATCAAAAATTACGTTCAAGATGGTATCAAGCTCCTTGAATCTATTGCTAGTACATCAGATATTCAAAATATGACGCGCACCTATTGCGACAAAGCACTTTCTGATGTCTTTAACAAACACAAAATATTTGAAAGCATAACCGTTTTCGACTTAAATGGTGACACCATTGGTATCGGCATTGATCCGGCCTTATACGATGAATCTTTATATACAAACTTTGCACATCGGCCATATTTTATAGAGGCTATCAAGGGAAAACCATACACTTCCAATCCTTATATTTCAACTGATACCTACAATTATTGTATTGCAATCGCAGTTCCAATCACCACGTCAGGTAAAATTAAGGGTGTTTTAATGGCAGATCTTTATTTAGGCTAAGGTTTCCATTTGAAAAATAAGCCATACTCCGTTACAATAGAATTATCTTATTTTATTGACTAAGGAGTTTTAAATGTCATCAGCACGAATTGATTGTCACAAATGCAAATATTACTATGTTACATGGGATCCAAACAATCCCCATGGTTGTCGACAATTTGGCTTTAAATCAAAGCAATTGCCATCTGTAGTCGTTTATAAAAGTTCGGGCAATCCATGCAATGGATTCGAAGCAAAACACATAAAAAAATGAGTTATCGCAATTGGTTAATTGCAATAACTCATTTTATTTATTTTTTTGTGCCTTCTAAAGCAAGATCACCAAAACTTATCCATCCTTTTTTACGCATCCATTCACTAACCCCAAGTGAAAGAATTGCCGGCATAATAAAATGCATTAAGCCAATAAGCAATAGTAAGCTGCCAGTACTATGCGTTTCTCCCATAGCCGCAAACGTCCCAAATTGACCTACTAAGCCACTTGTTCCCATTCCAGCACCTATACTATTACTTTCAAGATGAAGGACTGCTGTGCTAACTGGACCCAATATTGCACTGGCAATTATAGGTGGAATCCACACCTTGGGATTCCTAATGATATTTGGCACTTGAAGCATTGAAGTCCCCAATCCCTGAGCAATAAAACCGCCAATGCCATTTTCTCTATAGCTAATACATGCAAATCCAATCATTTGACAACAACATCCAACCAAGGAAGCACCTGCCGCTACACCTGATAAGCCTAGAGAAATCGCAAGTGCGGCACTACTAATAGGTAGGGTCAAAACAATTCCCATAATAACTGCCACGATAATCCCCATTGGTATTGGCTGTAATTCTGTGGCTGTGTTAATGATTGCACCAAGTGCCTTCATCAATGAAGCAATCACTGGACTGAGGGTTAAACCTACTATACCTCCTACTATTATGGTCAGAGCAGGTACGACGACAATATCAACCTTGGTCTTACCCGATATGAGTTTTGAAAACTCTGCTGCAATAAGGCCCGAAACAAAGGCACCCATTGGTTCACCAATGGCAATCAGCATTTGACCAGCTTCATTTACCTTAATACTGCCAGCGCCTATTGTGCCAGCAACGATTGATGCAAATATCCCAAGTGGAGAAGCGCCGACACTATAGGCAACGGCCGCACCAATTGCAGGTCCCATCATTACTTGTGCTGCCTTTCCAAAGGTAACCAGCTGTTGAATACCAACTAAATCTCCAACCTGTTTAAGTATCAAACCAATGATTAAGGATGCAAACAAACCCAATGCCATACCATTGAGCGTTTTAATTAAATAATTTCTGATTTTCATATTTCCTCCCAAAACTTTCATACATGTGATGTCACTGAATGTTGACAACTGTCTTGTCACTCTAGCTTAAAAAAATTTAAAGTTCCTTTATAAAACCCTTTTCAAATAATTCAGCCTTAATTAAAGTGAATATTTTCTCACTTGGCACTTCGATTGTATGAATATGAGCACCATCCGTTAATAAGGAAAGTGGCTTGGCATTCGTCTCTTCAACACTTTTTATAAATCGATTAACATCATCCATATTCGATATTAATAAGGTTCCTACAATTTCGCCATAAACAGGATGCTCTACTATGACATCTATAACCTTGCCACCATACTCCACGATAATCTTTAATTCCTCTTCCATTCTATCAAAGCCCTTGTGCTCCGATACAAAGGTTTTAATCAACCTATTTTGACGATGAATTTTTGGTATCATATAGCCATTTGAAGTCGCTAAAATATTATAACCTTCTGCACGTAAGATTGCAATATCCTGAACAATTACTTGTCTTGAAACCTCAAAAATTGATGCAAGCTCTGTTCCAGTTACTGGGTCTGAACAAGCATTTAGTTTTTCAATAAGCATTTTTCGTCTGTTATCTGACATGGTTGTCCCCTCGTCCTTTTATTTAAATTGAGCCATTTCATAATGAAATGGCTCAATTGGGTTTTTAACTATTTCATTTGATGTTTAATGTTGTAATTAGACGCACTAATATGCTTTGTCAGTGCTTTTTTAGAATTTTCTGGATCATGTTCTTTTAAGGCTTTTAAAATTTCTCTATGTTCCTCTAGGGCAAACTCAATTCTACCCTCAGCTTTTAGAGAATTATTTCTAGACTGTCTAATGAACAATTGAAAATCCTTTAAAACACCTTCTAAGTAGCGACTTTTAGTAGCTTGATAAAGGGTCTCGTGAAATCTTGTATTAAGTTCAAAAATTTTCTCAACATCTTTTTTAGAAGTATAAAACTCCATTAAATCAAAAATTTCCTGTAATTCTTTTATTTCTGAATCATTAATACGTTCAGCAGCCCACTGTCCAACTAATCCTTCAATACACAATCTAATCATTAAGATATCGTCAATATCTTCAGTGGTGATGCCCTTAACGACAACGCCTCGGTTTGGAATGTTATCTACTAAACCATCAAGCTCTAATTGTTTAAGTGCTTCTCTTACAGGCGTACGACTAACGCCCAGTTCATCAGCCAGTTTAATCTCAACTAATTTATCACCAGGAATATATCTACCATTTAAGATGTCTTCTCTGATTCTTTCAAAAATTAACGACGTCAGTGATTTGTTTTCTTTCTTCTGATCAAAAAGATCCATTTCATCCTCCAAGATAATCTATTCTATATCATTCTATACAGATTTTTGGATAGTGTCAAATTATTTGAAACCACTTATTTTTAATGAATTTCAAAACCTCAAATCCTTCATTTTTCAACTATTGAGCGATTTTAATTTGACTTTTTTTTACAAAGACTTCAATCAGCCCTAAGCAAGCTATCATCACCATTCCTATACCCATTTCAACTGGAAAAACACTATATCTGTCAATTAAATACCCCAAAATAGGTTGCAAGATTATGACACCTACATTGCCAATTAAACTATTGAAGGAAATTATAGTTGCCCTATAATCTGAAGGAATATTCTTGTTGATATACTTACTAAAAACAGGATTTCCAAGTCCTCTTGTAATTTGCTGTAGAAAAATAAAGACGAAACTAATGCCAATCGGGAATATTCCAAGCAGCAAATAAGATATGGCAACTAATCCACCTACCCAAAGCATAGAATATGGTTTTGTCTTTTCAATAAAAAAATCAACGCGTTTTGCTGAAAAACCAGCAACTATATTAAATAGAAAGAAAATAATACCAAAATATTTTACATCAATTCCCGTTGATTGCATATGGGGCTGATAGAACGGATAAGCCATCCTCATAAAAATAAAAGTAATAGAACTAAATAATACGACATTTAAAACCTTACGATTGCCGATTACCAATTTTGCACTATTCTTTATTATTTGTCCATACTTTTTATCCAAGTGATTTTTATATTCATGCTGTTTAGGCTCTGTAAAAGTAAATGCCACTACTAAAGATATGGCAATAAAGCCAATAGAAATTATAAAGGGCAAGTAGATATTATAAGTGTAAACAAAACCTGCTAGGAGTGATCCCAGGGCTGATGCATATAGAAAGTAAGATCTTGCTTTACCAACAATCGTTTGAAATTCACTCTCTCTATGACTTAGCTTTAAGCTATCATATAAAATTGCTGTTTCTGCACCTGATTTAAAGGTCATACCTATGGAGAAAATGATTTCTCCTATTA
>NZ_JBVBZF010000035.1:0-18751 GCF_057447755.1 Fusibacter sp.
GCACATCGAAGGGAGAATCTGGGCGAGCCAATGGAAAATATCTTTGGTGCGATTAGATCAATCATTGATAACAACGAAAATGTACAGGTTATTTTTCCAATACATCTAAATCCAGCGGTTAGGGCAATTGCGGATAAACATCTTAAGAACATCGACAGAATTCACATGATTGAACCGCTTGACTATGAGCCTTTTGCCAATTTGCAGGCTAAGGTGGACCTCATCTTAACGGACTCTGGCGGTATTCAAGAAGAAGCGCCTGCACTTGGAAAACCAGTGATTGTCCTTAGGACAGAGACTGAAAGGCCGGAGGCTGTGGAAGCTGGAACGGTACTCATAGCAGGCGTTGATAAAGAAAAGATCATTGAAGTGACAGAGTTACTCATTAAAGACCAGATGGCTTATCAAAAAATGGCTGAGGCCGTTAACCCTTATGGTGATGGTAAAGCCTGTCATCGGATTGTCGATGCAATAAAAGCACAATTTTCTCACAAGTTATAATTTAATTTCTTCAAAATTTATGGTATCCTAGACGTAGGGATTTTAAGGGTGCTCAGACACCTAAAACTTTATAGGGAGGTGTAAGTTTTGGAGAAAATTATTACACTTGATGAAGCTGTAGCAAAGATTCATGATGGTATGACTGTTATGATCGGTGGCTTCTTAGGGACAGGTGCTCCAGATTTACTTGTTGACAAGATCATTGAAAAAGGTCTTCGCAACCTAACGGTTGTGGCCAATGACACGAGTTTTCCAGATAAAAATATCGGTAAACTTGTGGTTGAAAAAAATGTGAGTAAGGTAATTATCTCTCACATTGGTACCAACCCGGAAACGGGAAGACAAATGAATGCCGGTGAACTTGATGTTGTGTTAGTGCCACAGGGGACATTAGCAGAACAGGTTAGAGCTGCTGGCGCAGGTCTTGGTGGTGTATTGACACCAACTGGACTTGGAACGATTGTTGAAGAAGGCAAAGAGAAAGTGGTTGTAGATGGTAAAACATTCATCTTAGAAAAACCCATAAAAGCCGATGTTTCAATCATTAGAGCATCAAAAGTAGATACAAAAGGAAATTGTGTCTTCGACAAGGCAGCGCGTAATTTCAACCCTTTGATGGCAATGGCTGCAGATGTTGTTATTGTGGAAGCTGACGAGATTGTCGAAGTGGGGTCGATTGATCCCAATTATGTCATGACACCACATATTTTCGTCGACTATATTGTAAAGGGGGCGAAATAATGGCTGATGTAAAAAGCATAATTGCAAAAAGAGTTGCCATGGAATTTAAAGATGGCGATCTTGTAAACCTAGGAATTGGATTACCAACCCTAGTGGCAAATTTTGTGCCTGAGGGCATTGATGTAACATTCCAGTCTGAAAATGGTTTTATCGGAATGGGAAATGCACCTGAACCTGGCCAAGAGATAGAAAACCTTGTAAATGCAGGGAGTTTGCCTTCAACAATTTTACCAGGAGGCGCTTTCTTTGACAGTGCCATGAGCTTTGCGATTATTAGAGGTGGTCATCTTGATTGTACCGTACTTGGTGCTTTACAAGTGGACGCCGAAGGCAATTTAGCCAATTGGATGATTCCAGGCAAAAAAGTTCCAGGAATGGGCGGTGCCATGGACCTTGTCACAGGGGCTAAAAAAGTAATCGTTGCCATGACGCATACTGCTAAGGGTGATATAAAAATATTAGATAAGTGTACTTTACCGCTTACGGCTAAAGGACAAGTTAATTTAATCATAACTGAAATGGGTGTAATGGAAGTGACAGATAAAGGGCTAGTCTTGAAAGAGATTCATCCTGATTTATCTGTCGAGGAAGTCCAAGCAGCTACCTCCGCAAAACTGATTATTGCGCCTGATCTCAAGGAAATGTGTTTATAAATTGTCAAACAATGACATAAATAAACAGAAAATTATAAATTTTTGAGAATGTTTTTAAATTCTATGGGCGCGATACTAGTATTGCGCCCATTTTATTATTAAAATATTAACGAACAGTAATAATTTGTGATATAATTGTCTATGGTTTTAAGCTTGAGGGTATACAATGACCGTTGGAGGAAACTGATGAAAAAGACAACTAAAAGCACAATGGAAAATCTAGCGCTTATTTCTCAAGTTGGTATTATGATGATTGTTCCGGTAGTATTTGGGGTATTTGCGGGTAATTTTTTAGACGTCAAATTTAACACCTCACCTATTTTCCTGATCATCATGATCATCTTAGGTGTGGGTTCGGCATTCAGAAATTTGATGCACCTAGCCACAACTAAGTCAAAAGAGTATAAAAATGACTATTCAGCACGGACACAAGTGGAGAACTTTACTAAAGATAAAGCAATAAATTCAACATCTAAAAAGCAATCGAATCATTCATCAGAAGAAAAGCCTGATTTGGAAATCCTTTATGAGGAAGAAGCTGAGGCTGATGAGGCAGTAATTAAAAAAATGAAAGAATAACATTTATATTAAGGTGAGTATTTCATTTATATTGAATAGTGTTATAATATAGTGGTGATTTGATTTTGAGATAGGGGATTTAAAATGCCAAATGAAGGAAACACAATGAAAAGCTTGGAAAACAATATTTTAAAATACATGTTATTTGCCAATATTGGTCTCATCATTATAAGCGCACTTTTGATGAAGGCACCGATTCCATTTATTCTTGGACTCGTTTTTGGTTCTGCAATTAGTGCCTTAAACTTTAAGGAGCTGGCAGTGACCCTTAGAAAGGCTGTTACAATGCCGCCTGCTAAAGCGCAAACCTTTGCAACATCAAGATATTTTTTTAGATATATTGTGACTGCAGTGGTGATTTTTGTCTCCATTGCTGCACCTTATATAAATGTCATAGGGACTATTATCGGTCTCATTATGATAAAATTTATCATCTTAGCTACCAATCTTTTTAATGATAAAAACTATTACCAAAATATTTTAAAAAGAAAGGAGGATGAACCTAGTGGGCGTTGAAGGTTTTGGGCCACGAGTTGTATTCTATTTGGGCAACATTGCTGTTACTGAAACAGTGACTGTTACCTGGTTTATAATGTTTGTACTTTTTGCGTTTTCAGTTACGGTTACACGTAATATGAAAAAAGAAGCGTCAGGCATGCAATTAGTGGTAGAACAGATCGTTGGAATCGTCAATAACTTGACAAAACAGAACATGGGAGAGAAAAATGCAGCATTTGCACCCTATGTTGGCACTTTGTTATTTTTAATTGGGATTTCTAACATCATTGGATTATTCGGATTTAGACCGCCGACTGCTGATCTAAACACAACCATGTGTCTATCGATCACGACTTTTGTACTAACGCAGTTTTTCGGTATGAAATCAAAAGGCCTAGGGGGATATGGAAAAGGATTCTTGGAACCAATGCCATTATTATTACCACTTAATATCATTGGAGAACTTGCTAACCCAGTATCTCTTGGCTTCCGTCTATTTGGTAACATAACTGCCGGCGTCATCATAATGACTTTGCTCTATGGTGCGTTAGGTGCGTTTACAAACTCACTGCTCGGCTTGACTGTGCCGATTTTGCAAGCAGGGGTACCAGCAGTACTTCATATTTATTTTGATTTATTTGCTGGATTACTTCAGTCATTTATCTTTACAATGCTAACCATGGTATTTATTTCAGGTGCAATGGAATAAAACCGGAGAAAGGGTGTACGTATGGAATCAACCAATTTTGTTTTAAAATTTTTAGAATGGTTGATGAGCTTTGAGCCAAAAGCTCTGATCTTATCTGCATCAGCAATCGGCGCAGGTTTTGCAATGATCGCTGGTATAGGCCCTGGTATTGGACAAGGATATGCGGCTGGAAAGGGTGCTGAGGCAGTCTCAAGAAATCCTAAAAGTCAGAGAGAGACCACAATGGTAATGCTTCTTGGAGCAGCAGTTGCGGAAACTTCTGGTATTTTGGCACTTGTAGTTGCTTTAATCATGCTCTTCGGTAATCCACTCGTGGATACAAAGGGAACAGCACTTATTATAATGGCTTCAGCAATTGGAGCTGGCCTTTCTATGATAGCGGGAATCGGACCAGGGGTTGGTCAAGGTTATGCTGCTGGAAAGGGAACAGAAGCAGTTGGTAAAAGACCAAAGCTTCAGTCGCAAATTGTCAGAACAATGCTTGTAGGGCAAGCTGTTGCTCAGACAACAGGTATTTATGCACTAGTTATATCACTTGTTTTATTGTTTGCTAATCCATTGATCAACTTATAGAAATGGAAGCATAAAAAATTAAATATGAATTTGAATTCTTTAAAAGTTAAGGAGGATTTTTTTTATGGAACCTATTACAGGAAAAGCATTAGTATTAGCATGTTCAGCAATTGGTGCAGGACTTGCAATGATCGCAGGTATCGGTCCTGGTATTGGACAGGGATATGCAGCTGGTAAAGGTGCAGAAGGCGTTGGTAGACAACCAGAAGCACAAGGAGATATCGTTAGAACTATGTTACTTGGTGCTGCAGTTGCAGAGACAACAGGTATCTATGGTCTTGTAATCGCATTAATCTTATTATTTGCGAACCCATTAGTAAAATTATTATAATCAAAAATATAGGATTAAAATCCTTGTAAAGGAGGATCAACATGAGTATGGAACTCGCTACTGCAAGTTTGCGACTTGGCCTTGTTGAGTTAAGCTGGACATTTGTATTCCAGTTAGTCAATACATTCATCCTATTTTTGATTCTTAAAAAGTTTCTATTTGGTCCTGTGACGACATTTATGAAGAACAGGGAGGCAGAAATCAAAGAACAAATCGCTGTTGCTCAGCGACTTGAAGATGAAGCCAATCAGCTAAAAGCAGATTATGAAGCGAAACTTCAGACTGCAGAGGAAGAAGGCAAGGAAATCGTTAAGAAGCACACTTTACGTGCGGAAAACAGAGCCTTTGAAATCGTTAAGACTGCTGAAACTGAAGTGGATGCAATGAAATTAAATGCACATAGAGAGCTTGAAAGAGAAAGAATTAAAGCGGTGAATGAGTTAAAAGATCAAATATCTGAACTTACTATCATGGCAGCTTCAAGAGTGGTTGAAAAGGATCTTAATGAAGCCGACCATCGAGAACTTATTAACAAGTTCATCAATGAAGTAGGTGAAGTTCAATGGCAGAATTAGTTAGTAAAACGTATTCTGAAGCTCTATTCGAAGTCGCGAAAGAAGATCATAAAGTGGACGAACTTCAAGCTGAGTTTGAATTCGTCGTGTCAAGTTTCAAAGAGTACCCAGAGTTTTATGAAATTTTTAAAACACCAAAGATCAATTTTGAAGAAAAGAAACGCATTATTCATGAGATCTTTGCAGATAAAATTTCAGAAAGCCTTCTAAATTTCATCTATGTGATTTTAGATAAGAAAAGGGGCTCTGATATCCTTGAAATAAAATCGGCTTTCGATCAAAGAGTAGATGACTACAAAGGGATTGCAAAAGTGACTGTTGAAACAGTCTTGCCGTTAACTGAATCTCAACTCTCTGCGATCACTGAAAAACTGGCTGTGAAAACAGGCAAAAAAGTGGTGATTGAAACGGTTATCAATAAAAGCCTTGTGGCTGGCATGGTAATTAAAATGGGAGATCATGTAATTGATGGATCAGTTAAGTACAAGCTAGAAGGTATGCTTGAAGGTTTAACGCAAATAATAGTTTAATAGGAGAGTGTTAGACATGAATCTAAGACCAGAAGAAATTAGTTCTGTGATCAAGTCACAGATTAAAAAATATGAGTCTAAGCTTCAAGTAGAGGATACCGGTACTGTAATTCAAGTTGGCGATGGTATTGCTAGAGTACATGGCCTACAAAAGTGTATGGCTGGGGAGCTACTAGAATTTCCACAGGAAGTTTTTGGAATGGTTCTCAACCTTGAAGAAGATAGTGTCGGTGTCGTTTTATTTGGATCAGATCAACATATTAATGAAGGCGACTTAGTTAAAAGAACTGAGAGAGTCGTGGAAGTTCCTGTTGGAGAGCATGTTTTTGGACGTGTTGTTAATGCACTTGGACAACCAATCGATGGTAAAGGTCCAATTCCATCAGATAAATTCAGACCGATTGAAGCGAAAGCGACAGGGGTTATTGAACGTAAATCTGTTAATGAGCCACTTCAAACTGGTATCAAGTCAATTGACTCGATGATCCCAATTGGACGTGGACAACGTGAGCTCATCATCGGCGATAGACAAACAGGTAAAACTGCTATTGCGATTGATACAATCATCAATCAAAAAAATACAGATGTTTTCTGTATTTACGTTGCGATTGGACAAAAGAAGTCAACAGTGGCTCAAATCGTTAAACAACTTGAAGACCACGGTGCAATGGATTACACTTGCGTTGTTTCGGCATCAGCAGCTGACCCAGCACCACTTCAATATATCGCACCTTACTCAGGTGTTGCTATGGCAGAAGAATTAATGTACAACGGTAAGCATGTCCTCATCGTTTACGATGACCTTTCTAAACATGCGGTGGCTTATCGTGAAATGTCATTACTTCTTAGAAGACCACCAGGACGTGAAGCTTTCCCTGGGGATGTATTCTACCTTCATAGTAGATTACTTGAAAGAGCTGCTAAACTAAGTGATAAGCTTGGTGGTGGTTCGATCACTGCACTACCTGTAATTGAAACACAAGCAGGCGACGTATCTGCATACATCCCTACAAATGTTATCTCAATCACAGATGGTCAGATTTATCTTGAAACAGAACTCTTTAATGCGGGTCAAAGACCTGCGGTAAACCCTGGTATTTCAGTTTCAAGGGTTGGTGGTTCTGCACAAATTAAAGCCATGAAAAAAGTTGCAAGTAAAATTAAACTTGAGCTTGCACAATACAGAGAGCTTGCTGCCTTTGCTCAGTTCGGTTCTGAACTTGACAAGGAAACAAAAGCAACACTCGATCATGGTGTGAGATTAATGGAAATTCTTAAACAACCACAATATAAACCAATGTCAGTTGAACACCAAGTTATGATGATTTATGCCGTGGTTAATAAGTATTTGATGGATGTTGAAGTTAAATATATTCGTCGCTTTGAAGCAGAATATCTTGAATTCCTCAATACAAATTATCCTGAAATCGGTAAAAGCATCGTCGAAACTGGCGCTTTATCAGATGAAATGGAAGAGAAACTTAAAGCTGCAATTGTAGAATTTAAAGCGGGCTTTGAAGTAGAGTAAACTTCCTTGTAGGAGGGACTAATAATGGCAGGTAGTATGCGCGATATAAAGCGTAAGATACGAAGCGTTAATAGCACCATGCAGATCACCAAGGCAATGGAATTAGTATCTACTGCAAAGCTTAGAAGAGCAAGAAGTAAAATGGACATTACAAAGCCTTATTTTGACACAGTCAAACAAGCTGTTCAAGACATTCTCAGTGAAGACAACAGTATTCGTATGAGATATGTGGCAGAGCACGAGATCAAGAAGACACTTTATATTGTCATCGCTGGAGATCGTGGTTTATGTGGTGGCTATAATATCAATGCGATTAAAGCAGCAATAAGTGAAGTAGAAGATAAAAAAGATGCAAAATTCATCACAATTGGTAAAAAGGCGTTTGATATCATTAACCGTTATGGTTTTGAGATCGAAGATTACTTTTTAGGCATATCAGAAAAACCAGAATATTTTGATGCAGCTCAAATTGCGAAAAAGGCAATGGGCATGTTCGATTCTGGGGAAGTTGATGCTGTAAAATTTGTCTACACAAGATTTGTGAGTACAATTTCGCAGTCGCCAACAATGATTCAATTATTGCCAATTGAACACGATCACTCACGTGAAAAAGAAGCAACTGATGAATTTGTCAACTATGAACCATCTGCTGAAGAGGTACTCAAATACGTTATTCCTAAATACGTTGAGAGTACAATCTATGGTGGCTTAATAGAATCGTCAGCCTCGGAGCAAGCGGCTCGTAGAGTTGCTATGGAAAGTGCATCAGATAATGCAGTAGACATTATTGATGAATTATCACTCTTTTACAACCAGGCTCGTCAGGCAGCTATTACGCAAGAAATTTCAGAAATCGTTAGTGGTGCAGAGGCACTAAAATAACTCGAAATTTGATTGAAAGGGAGTGAAAGAGTATGGCTCAAGCGATTGGAAAGATCGTGCAAATTATTGGACCTGTACTCGATATTAGATTTGAAGCCGATCAGCTTCCTAATATTTATGATGCGGTAACAATAGATTTTAATGAGATTCACGTAGTTGCAGAAGTTATGCAACATACTGGAGATAATACAGTTAGAGCTGTTGCAATGAGCTCGACAGATGGTCTTATCAGAGGTATAGATGCAGTTGCAACTGGAGCACCTATTTCAGTTCCAGTTGGAAAAGCAACACTTGGTAGACTGATCAACGTACTTGGAGAGACAATTGATGAAGCAGGCGAAATTTCTCGTGATGATGCAGAGTTTTGGCCAATTCATAGAGAAGCACCATCATTTGTTGAACAAGGTACGACAGCAGAAATGCTTGAAACAGGTATTAAGGTTATCGACCTTATCGCACCTTACGCAAAAGGTGGTAAAATTGGTCTTTTCGGTGGTGCCGGCGTTGGTAAAACCGTAATCATCCAAGAACTTATCAACAATATCGCGACAAATCACGGTGGACTTTCTGTATTTGCCGGTGTTGGTGAGAGAACGAGAGAGGGAAATGACCTCTACCATGAAATGAAAGAGTCAGGCGTAATCGACAAGACAACGCTTGTATTCGGACAGATGAACGAACCACCTGGAGCGAGAATGCGTGTAGGCTTAACAGGTCTTACAATGGCTGAATACTTCAGGGATCAAGAAGGTAAAGACGTACTGCTCTTTATCGACAATATATTCAGATTTACACAAGCAGGTTCTGAGGTTTCTGCCTTACTAGGTCGTATGCCTTCAGCGGTTGGTTACCAACCGACACTTGCAACAGACATGGGTGCCCTTCAAGAGCGTATCACATCAACGACTAAGGGTTCTATCACATCTGTTCAAGCGGTTTATGTACCTGCCGATGACTTAACGGATCCAGCACCAGCGACGACGTTCTCGCATCTTGATGCGACAACAGTTCTTTCTAGAAAGATTTCTGAGCTTGGTATCTATCCAGCGGTTGACCCTCTAGATTCAACATCTAGAATCTTGACACCGGACGTAGTTGGAAACGAGCACTACAATGTAGCGCGTGAAGTTCAGGAAATGCTTCAAAGATACAATGAACTTCAAGATATCATCGCAATTCTTGGTATGGATGAGTTATCTGATGAAGATAAACTCGTTGTACAAAGAGCACGTAAAATCCAAAGATTTTTATCTCAGCCTTTCCATGTTGCTGAACAATTTACAGGTTTCTCTGGTAAATACGTTCCAGTAAAAGACACAGTAAGAGGCTTTAGAGAAATTTTAGATGGACTTCATGATGAAATCCCAGAGCAAATGTTCCTTTACTGTGGTTCAATTGAAGAAGTTGTTGACAAATTCAAAAGCAGTAGAGCGTAATGGAGGTGTAGTCAATGGGCACAAAATTCAATCTTGAGGTTGTGACACCTGATCGTATCTTTTTCGGTGGCGAGACAGATATGACAATCGTGAGAACGACTGAGGGAGATTTAGGAATTTTACATGACCACGAGCCTCTTGTTGCACCACTAAGGGTAGGAAGTATCCGTGTAAAGCAAGAAAATGGCACATTTAGATGGGCAGCCTGCACAGAGGGTTTTGTCATCGTTAATGAAGAGAAAGTGACCATTATCACAGATTCTGCTGAATGGGCAGATGAAATTGATGTCGATCGTGCTCAAAAAGCCAAAGAACGTGCTGAACATAGACTTCATATTCACAAGGTGGAGAACAAAGATATTGATGTCGCAAGAGCAAAAGCAGCGCTTGAAAGAGCAATCAATCGTATGAGACTTTACGAGAATAAATAGAGATTACTCTATTAAAGAGACATTCACTTTAAGGTGAATGTCTCTTTTTAAATCAAAGTGACTATGAAGTTTTCCTAAATACTTAGTGTTAATAAGGAGAATATTATGATTTTTGGTTATATTAAAGATTGGAATAAAAGAGATCTATATCATCAAGATGCTTTTTTAAAGGCATTTGAATTTCTTGCCAATAAGGAAAATGAATTGTTGCCATGTGGAGAGTACGAAATTATCGGCAGAGATGTCTATGCAATCGTGATGGAAATGGTAACAGAACCCATTGAAGACAGAGCGCCTGAAGCTCATGAAAAGTATATTGACATACAGTATATTGTATCAGGTTCTGAAAAAATGGGTTTCTCTAAATGGAGTGACCAATTAGTCGTAAAAAACAATTGGTTAAAGGACAAGGATGTCGTACTATATGCAAATGAAGTACCAAATGAGTCCTTTGTTGTTTTAACACCGGGAGACTATGTTGTCTTTTATCCTGAGGATGTTCATAGGCCCTTATGTATGGTTAAATCACCTGAAATGGTAAAAAAGATTGTCGTAAAAATTAGAGTTTAGATCAAAATACATTTAATACTTGAAAAAACGAGAATACCCCAGTGAAGGCGGTATTTTTGTTTTTGATACATAAAGGAAGTTGCATGAGGTAAGGTAAGTTATTGACATATGCCATAAACCAGCTATAATAAGAGTATAAATGGCATATGCCAATTACAGGAGGTATGATATGAAAATTGCTATTCCAGTGGATGAAAAAAACCTTGAGTCAACCGTATGTGTTTCTTTCGGCAGAACACCTTATTTTTTAATCTATGATATGAGTGATGATGCTTACACCTTTATTGATAATAGTGCAGCCACCAGTCAAGGTGGGGCGGGGATTAAAGCCGCACAGAATGTCGTGGATCAAAAAGTAAACGCTCTTTTAACGCCTAGATGTGGTGAAAATGCATATGAGGTTCTAAGTGGTGCTAAAGTGAGCCTTTATAAAACATCGGGGACATCAATAAAAGAAAACATTACTTTGTTTAAAGAAAGTCGATTGCCAATCCTTTCAGAAGTTCATTCAGGATTTCATGGACATAGATAAATAGGAATGGAGGATTTGCATGAAAATTGCAGTTCTAAGCGGCAAAGGGGGTACTGGAAAAACCTTTGTATCCGTTAATTTAGCATCAGTATTGGACTGTTCTCTCTATATTGATTGTGATGTTGAAGAGCCAAATGGACATCTCTTTTTTAAACCACAGAATGCCATTAGCAAGGATGTTATTGTTAAAATTCCCAAAATCGACTTTGAAAAGTGCATAGGGTGCAGAACGTGTGTTGATTTCTGCAAATTCAATGCATTGGCTTATATCAATGATAGGGTAAAAGTTTTTGATGCCATATGCCATTCGTGTGGGGGTTGTAGCCTAGTATGTCCTGCGAATGCCATTTGCGAAGAAGATAAAGTGATTGGTGTGATCGAATCAGGGTTTTCAGAGAAGGTAAGTGTGATTACGGGGAGATTAAACACTGGTGAGGAAACCGGCGTCCCAATAATAAAAGCGCTCTTTAAAATAGAAAAAGACCAGGAGGAGAACACAATCATTGATTGTCCACCTGGCAGCTCATGCATGGTCATGGAGAGTATAAAAGATGCTGATTATTGCTTGCTTGTGGCAGAGCCCACTATTTTTGGTAGACATAATCTCAGTATGGTTCATGAACTTGTGAAGCTTTTCCATAAGCCATTTGGATGCGTTCTTAATAAATGCATCGAATCGGATAATCCGTCAGAGGCTTATTGCATTGAGCATGATATTCCCATTGTTGCGAGAATTCCATTTGATAAAAAAATGGGCCTTATGAACTCAAATGGTGTGATCGTCACCAGAGAAGACACTGAATACTTTGATTTGTTTAAAAAGATTTTAAATCAAATCGAAAAAGAGGTGGTGCTATGAAGCAATTACTGATTTTAAGTGGTAAAGGTGGCACTGGAAAAACCACGCTTGCATCTGCTTTTATAAAACTGTCAAATTCAAAAGCGTATGCAGATTGTGATGTAGATGCCCCTAATTTGCACCTTATCAACAGATCTTTTGAAGAGGAAACACATTTTGACTACTTTGGAATGGATAAGGCATTTATTGATCTGGAACTTTGTACAAGCTGTGGTCTTTGTCAAAAACATTGTAGATTTGATGCCATTGGATATTCGGAGTCTTATGTGGTAGATGCAATGGCTTGTGAAGGCTGTGGCCTTTGTGAAAGCATTTGCCCAGCAAATGCAATTAAGCTGATGCCAGAGAAAGCAGGTGACTTGCAGGTGTTTAAAGGACCATCTGTTTTTTCCACAGCCAAGTTAAAAATGGGTAGTGGCACTAGTGGCATGTTGGTGACAGAGGTCAAGAAAAAATTGAAAGCTTCTATTGATAATATGGGTGAGGTTGAGTTTGCAATTATAGACGGCTCACCAGGCATTGGCTGTCCTGTAATTTCGTCAATAAGTGGTGTTGATATGGTCTTGATCGTTGCAGAACCATCTGTTTCGGGCATCAGCGATATGAAGCGTATAGTGGAGACTGCCAAGATCTTTAATCCCAAGCTTGCAGTTTGTGTAAACAAGTATGATACAAATTTGAGGCTTACAAATAGCATTGAAACATTTTGTAAAGAAAATGCCCTTGAGTTTGTTGGCAGGATTCCTTTTGACCCAAATGTGGTCAAGGCTGTTAATCAAGGCTTAAGTATAGCGGATATTGACTCTGATGCAAAAGATGCGCTTAAAATGGTTTATAGTGCCACAATGAAAGTTCTTTTTTCTAAAGCTGAAACCTTGTTCAAGATAAATCGGGGGGTGTAAAATGTCCTATAGCAAATCATTAGGAAGTGCCTTAACCAATACACATATGAGGACGCCTAACCAGTTGGCTTCATCGTCAGGTATGTGTTCAGTGTGTACGTCTAATTGTAATGGTAGTTGTGAAATTGGTCTTTCTGCAATAAGGGGATCTGAAGCCATTTACCCATTTGCGACTGATGTGTATCAGTTTGCTTCTGAAAAAATATACCCTCTTGACTTTTCACATTTTAATATCAATGGACGTGTATTTGGTGCCAAAGGATGTGATGAAGACTCAGATAAAGCATTTTATGCCAAAGCGTCTACTGAATTTTTTTTTGGAAAGGACAATAAAATCCGTCTGAAATCGCCCATTATTTTGCCAGCGATTGCAAAATTAGACTGGTATGACTATTTTGCTGGGGCGGCACTAGCAGGCGTTTTGGTAGTTGTTGGCGAAGATGTGGTTTCAAAAGACCCAAACTTGAAAATGAGATCTGGGAAAGTCATTGAGTCACCATTACTAGAAGAAATGCTTGAAGCTTTCAGAAGCCATTATCATGGATATGGTCAAATAATCCTTCAAGCAAATGTGGATGATGAGAAGCTTGGTGTTCTTGAATATGCCATTGGTAAACTAGGGCTTAAATCTGTTGAGCTTAAGTTTGGACAAGCTGCAAAAGGTATACAGGGCATAAGTCAAATCCAATCTATTGAAGAAGCGCTTCATTTTCAGGAAAAGGGTTATTTAATATATCCTGACCCATCAGATCCCAATATTGCAAAAAATGGTTTTGATCAGACCTTTGAAAAAATTGGAAGACTCCCAATGTGGACTTTGGAATCGATTCAAAAGCGCGTTTTTGAATTGAAAAGAATGGGTGCTGAACAAATTTGCTTTAAAACAGGACCATACGATCCTCAAGACTTAATTACAATTTTAAAGGCAGCATCACTTTCAGAGATAGATCTAGTGACATTTGATGGCGCTGGTGGGGGTACTGGCAATAGTCCTGTAAAGATGATGAATGAGTGGGGTGCCCCAACAGTCACACTTGAAAGCATGGTTTACACCATTTTAAAGGAAATGGATTTAAAGGGCTATCGTTTGCCTAAGGTTGCAATTACAGGTGGCTTTTCAACAGAGGACCATGTCTTTAAGGGTTTGGCTTTAGGTGCCCCTTATGTTCAACTTGTTGGTATTGGGCGTGCAGCAATGGCATCTGCCACTGTTGGAAAGCTAGTAGGGGAGTCTATTTTAGAAGGTAAAGTAGTAAAAGAATACGAAAAATATGGACACACAATTGAAAGTGTTTTTGTTAATGCCAAGGCTTTAAAAAAGGCTTATGGCTCGACAGATAAGAATATAACACCTGGTGCTATGGGGCTTTATTCTTATATTGAAAGGATAACAAAAGGTCTTCAACAACTAATGACCTTGAATCGAAAATTTTCTTTGGCGCATATTGAGCGTGGAGATATTCTGGCTTTAACAGAGCAGGCATCAAATGAGACGGGCATAATGACATATAGTCAACGATTAAATTTAGAACTCAAAGGAGAGATATTATGAAAATTGCAGTGGCAAGTAATGGCGAGTTTGTGACACAGCATTTTGGGCATTGTGAAGTGTTTCACGTATTTGACGTGGAAAATCAAAAAATTGTAAAATCAGAAAGTATTCCAAATCCAGGGCATAGACCGGGTTTTTTACCAAATTATCTTAACGAACTTGGTGTAAATGTTATTATTTCTGGTGGCATGGGTGGTGGTGCTATTGAAATATTTAATGAGAAGCAGATAGAAGTTATTGTTGGTGCTACTGGTCTATCCAAAGACAGTGCGCTTGCTTATATCGAAGGTAATTTAAAATCAACTGGATCGGTTTGTCATCAACATGAACATCATGATAGCTGTGGAGAAAATCATTAAATGTATTTGTAGTATGACAACTGTCTAAATTATGTAGCACTGAAATTATGCAAATTGGGTTTAAATCAAAAGGAAAGGAGCATAATATGCCTAGACCTAGAAAATGTCGAAGAGTTTGTAGACTTCCAGAGCGTAATGAATATGGCCCATTGGAGGTTGTAAGAGAGGGTGCCACAAAGATTATAATGACTGTTGAGGAGTATGAAACAATAAGGTTAATCGATTTAGAATCTTTGACACAAGAAGAATGTGCTGTTCATATGAAAATTGCTAGAACAACTGTACAAGGTCTCTATATGGATGCAAGGAAGAAAATTGCGGAATCTATAGTAAATGGTAAACGTATATTAATTCAAGGTGGCAACTATATACTTTGCGAGGGAAAAGGAAATGAATGTGGTCGATATGGTTGTAATAAGTATAAAATTTGATCTTGAAAAGAATAAATTAGAGCAGGACATCAATAAAAATATTTTGAAAACAATACTAATTTAAAGGTGTGTGACATATGTACTCTGAAAAAGTGCTGGATCATTTTATAAATCCAAGAAATGTGGGGATAATTGAGAATCCAGATGGCACTGGTTATGCAGGTGATCCAGAATGTGGTGATTATTTAGAAGTGGCTATTAAGGTAGAAGATTCCATAATAACTGATATGAAGTTTAAAGTGCATGGCTGTGCAGGGGCTATTGCAACCAGTAGTGTTTTGACTGAGCTTGCCATAGGAAAACATATTCTAGTGGCCTATACCATCAATAAAAACGATATTGTTTCTGCTCTGGATCATTTACCAGAAGAAAAGATTCATTGTTCTCTTATTGGAACTGAGGCATTGAGAGGGGCTATTAATGATTACCTTACAAAAAATAAGAGGAATGCATCTGAATAGAAAATATATAATAAGCTGTTTAATGTGATTGAAAATAGAAGATTAAAAGGTGAAACTTGTGAAATGCTGTGAAAGTAAGATTATACCTAGATATTCGGATACAGACCAAATGGGCATCGTGCACCATGCAGCTTATTTGCCGTGGTATGAGACAGGGAGAGATGATTTCTTTAAAAAAATGGGCTACTCATATCACCAATTAGAGCATAATGGTCATTTAATGCCTGTGTTGAATATAACCTGTCATTATTTAAAGTCTGCAAAATATGATGAACCTGTTTTACTTAGATCAACACTTGAAAAGTTCAAAGGCGCGAGGTTGAGTTTTAAGTATGAGCTCATAAGAGAAGCAGATCAAAAATTGTTAAGCGTTGCAAAAATTGAGTATTCCATTACAAATAGAGCGTATCAACCGGTAAATATTAAAAAAACAAATCAAGAGTTGTGGGAAAAACTAAACAATTGTTTTAATTAAAGGATTAAAGGAGGGTATATATGAACTCATTAAAGGGAACAAAAACAGCAGAAAATTTATTGAAGGCCTTTGCAGGTGAATCACAAGCGAGAAATCGTTACACCTTTTATGCTTCTGTGGCAGATAAGGAAGGGTTTAAACAAATTAAAAATATTTTTCTAGAAACTGCAGACAATGAAAAAGAACATGCCAAAAGATTTTATAAATTACTACTTGAAGGCTTAAAAGATGACTTGCCATCAATGATTGATATAAGTGCATCATTTCCAGTAGCTCAAGGTACAACTCAAGAAAATCTTTTAGCCGCTGCAAGCGGTGAGAACGAAGAATGGGCTGACCTCTATCCTGAGTTTGCAAAGATAGCAGAAAGTGAGGGCTTTCAAGAAGTAGCAGTTGCCTTTAAAATGATTGCAACTGTTGAAAAACACCATGAATCCCGATACCTAAAGCTTGCAGAAAATATCAAAAACGGACTTGTTTTTAAGAAAAATTCTAAACAATTGTGGAAATGTGGCAATTGTGGTTATATTCATGAAGGAGAATCAGCACCTTCTCAATGTCCTGCCTGTATCCATCCACAGTCATACTTTGAAGTTGAATTAAATCAATACTAATGCCATAAACAAAAGCTTCTTCCAAAATGAGAAAATCATTTTAGGATGAAGCTTTTGTTGATTAATGCCCTTATTATTATGCATGTATAAAATTTTAAAGATGATGAAGCTTTATAATTTCAAGGACGAGCTCGGTTACTTTTACCAGATCATTGATATAGATATGCTCCTCAAGAGTGTGTGGTTTTCTCTCCCCAGTACCAAGATTAATGGCTTTAATGCCGTTTGCATTGAATATATTGGTGTCGCTACCACCACCTGAAGTCTCTGTGTAAGGTTCTACACCGATATTCCTACAAGCGGTTTCTAAAACCTTAACGATTTCATCAGCTGGGTCTACTTTAAAGGCATCATACATACGAATAATTTCAACTTCTGCCTTTGCACCAGCTTCTTCAGCAGCTTTTTCAAAACATGCCTTCATGTGACTTGATTGCTTGCTTAACTTGTGGTTATCAAGGGATCTTGCTTCCGCCAGTATTGTTACTTCAGGTGTGACAATATTTGTGACACTACCACCGTTTATGACGCCGATATTAGCAGTTGTTTCTTCATCTATTCTTAAAAGATTCATTTGATTTATTGCAGCAGCTGCAACCATTATTGCACTGATACCTTCTTCAGGACATACACCTGCATGTGCTGGTTTTCCAATTATTTTTGCGTGAATTTTATCTTGTGCAGGACCTTGTATAACGATTTGTCCAGGGTTACCGCCACTGTCAAGTATGAAGGCACGCTTTGCCTGAAAGCCTTTAAAGTCTAAATTTTTTGCACCATGAAGGCCACCTTCTTCAAAAACACTGAATGAGATCTCAATAGGACCATGTGGCAGGTTATTCTCTTTGATAATCCTTAATGCTTCGATGATTGCAGCAATACCAGCTTTATCATCTGCCCCTAGGATGGTTGTTCCATCACTATAGATTGCGCCATCCTTAATGATTGGTTTTATGTTAAGACCAGGTGAAACCGTATCCATATGGCAACTGAATAAAATAGGTTCACCTTCAACAGTCCCTTTTATTTTAGCAACAACATTACCTGTATCACTTCCTACTTTGGGACCGGCGTCATCAATTTCAACCTCAAAGTCTAAATCTTCAAGAATTTCTTTGATAAATTTTGCAAATTCACCTTCACTTTTTGTAGGGCTGGAAATTTGAACGTATTTCATAAATGCATCCACTAAACGTGTTTGATTAATCATTTTGACTTCCCTCCATTAAAAAATTGAATTGCTTTCCTTATTATTATACTAGATATATTTCCAGAATCATTTTAAATTTTAGTAGGATTTGCTACAATTGTTTCGAAAATGAAATATTTAAAAGACTTTGCACCAAAAAAACAAAAAAAAAATAAATTAATGTAGAATGATATGTGGTTTTTATATATAATAGTAAATGTATACAAGTGTTTTAACTGGTTTACAAAATTGAGTCGGAATATGCGTAAATACTTTATATAAAATAAATTTTCAGTAACAATCAGGAGGATACAATTGGCTAAATTATTAGTTGAAAAAAGTGGGCCATTGGTAGGAACAGTAAAAATTAATGGTGCAAAAAATTCAGTTTTAAAACTTATGGCAGCATCTTTGCTAGCAGAAGAGGCTTGCATTATCGAAAGTGTACCAGAATTATTAGATGTGGAAGTTATGATTACATTACTTGAGTCTTTAGGCCAAGTTGTTCATTATGATAGAACATTAGAAATTTTAGAAATTAAGCCAGGTGAAGAACTTAAATGTGAAGCGCCTTACGAATTAATTCAAAAAATGAGAGCATCATTTTTAGTCATGGGACCCTTGCTTGCAAGAAAGGGTATTGCGAAAGTTTCAATGCCAGGTGGTTGTGCGATAGGTGCAAGACCGATTGATTTACATCTTAAAGGGTTTCAGGCATTAGGGGCAGAAGTGACTCTCGGTCATGGTTATATTGAAGCTAAAGCTGAGAATGGTTTAATTGGCTCAGAAATATATCTGGATTTCCCAAGTGTTGGTGCCACTGAAAACATTATGATGGCA
>NZ_JBVBZF010000036.1:0-18680 GCF_057447755.1 Fusibacter sp.
ATCATCATAATAACAAGCATGAAGGAATATAAAAGAAGTCTGTAATTTGCAAAGCTTCTAAGCGCCTCCGGCATAATTGTAAGCACAATTGCCGCCAAAATGGAACCCGTTAAGCTTCCCATTCCCCCTAAAACAACAATTACTAGTATTTCAACAGATCGCATGAAGTTGAAGGTGTTGGGGTCTAAAAAGGCTATATAATGGGCATATAGGCCGCCACCAATACCAGCAATACTTGCTGCAATGGCAAATCCCATGACCTTGAACTCTGTGGTCTTTACGCCTACAGCTTCAGCTGCAATTTCGTCCTCACGAATAGATAGAATCGCGCGACCTTGACGAGAATGTGTCAGTCTATATAGGAAGAGCACTACTAAAACCGTAATCCAAAAAACATTGTCAAATGTCGATATCTTGGGAATACCTGTGAAACCTTGTGCACCACCTGTAGCTTTTATATTATTGATAACCACTCGGATGACCTCTCCAAAGCCAAGTGTTATGATGGCGAGATAGTCCCCACGGAGCCTAAGTGCAGGCACGCCAATGGCAACACCAACAAGAGCTGAAGCAATTGCAGCCACCACAAGTGAAATGAGTAACATTATGAGATTGGGCATTCCTGCAAAAGTTGCTTTTAGGGCAACGGCAGTCATTGCAGAAGCATAAGCCCCTACCGCCATAAAGCCAGCATGTCCAAGTGTTAACTGTCCTAAAAATCCAGTCGCTAAGTTCAAACTCGTCGCCAGAATAATATTGATCATGATAAAGATGATGATGCCTTGATGATATCTACTAATAAGGCCAGTGGCAATCATCCCCTTTAAAATCAAATAGATGGCTAAGATAACAAGTGCATTTATCGCATAATTTTTCATTATTTTCTTATTCATAACTACACCTTCTCTTTCTCGTTCTTGCCCAAAATACCTGTCGGTTTAAAGAGCAGAACTATTATAAGAAGGCCAAAAACGATCGCATCCGACCACTGACTTGAGATATAGGCCTTTGATATGGTCTCTATCATGCCAATTACAAAACCACCTAGTACGGCACCTGGAATCAGTCCAATGCCACCTAATACAGCGGCAACAAACGCCTTCAGACCTGGCATGATACCCATGGTTGGATAAACTTGAGTGTAGGTTATGCCATAGAGGACACCGCCTAAGGCACCAAGTGCTGAACCTATAGCAAACGTTATACTTATGGTTTTATTGACATTGATCCCCATCAAGATCGAAGCATCCTTGTCCTCTGAAACAGCTCTCATGGCTTTTCCGGGCTTTGTTCTTTTTACAAAGATATCTAGAATAATCATGAAAACTATAGCAAGCACTAAAGTGGTCAAGGTGACTGTTCCAATTTGAAGCGGTCCAATATTAATCGGTTTTTTCTCTATGAGGATAGGCATTATTTTTGGATCTGGCTTAAAAATAACGAGTGTCAGATTTTGCAAAAACAAACTAACCCCTATCGCAGTAATAAGTGCCGAGATTCTTGGAGCACTTCTCAATGGCTTATAAGCCAATTTCTCTATAACCACCCCAACAATTGCCGCCATTCCCATAGAAATGACAAGTACTACCGGAAATGGAAAACGACTAGATATTGCAACGACAAATGCAAAATACGCACCAGCCATCATAACTTCTCCATGTGCGAAATTAATCAATTTAATAATCCCATAGACCATGGTATAGCCTAGGGCAATTAAAGCATAAACGCTTCCAACGGAAAGCCCATTTATAATTTGCTGTAAAAAAAGTATCAAATAACTTCCCCCATTCTGATTGATGATAAAATTTCTCTCTCTTTATGATGATTAATATTTCCTATCGTATTTAAAATAATAATTAACCATTAGGGTCAAGAAAAGCCCCTACAATATAAGTCTTACTGGATAACTTATAAAAATAAGTGACTGAAACAATGGTTTCAGTCACCTAGTAAATTAGTTTCCTGATACTTTAGCCGCTAACTTGTGATTACCGCCAACAATTTGGATAATTGAGATACTTTTTAACGGGTCGCCATTTGCATCAAAGGTAACATGACCTGTAACGCCATCTGCATCTGTTTTTGTAAGTTCCGCAATGATTGCTGCTGCATCAGTTGATCCCGCTCTTTCAATCGCACCTTTCATAATGTAAGTTGAGTCGTATGCTAATGCCGCTAAAGCGTTTGGTGATTTGCTCCACTCTGTTTCATAGGCTTTAATGAAGTTTTGAACGATTTCTGCTTCATCTGTTTTTGCATAATGGTTCGCAAAATACATGCCTTCCGCAACATCTGCATAGTCTGCTTCGATACCATCCCAGCCATCGCCACCAATTGCTACGATATCAAGACCTAGCTCTTGAATTTGAGAAAGAATAACACCAACCTTTGCAATATAATCTGGTAAGAAGATCACATCTGGATCTTGTTCTGCAATTTTAGTTAATACCGCTTTGAAATCGGCATCATTTTTTGTGTAACCTTCATAATTTGTTACTGTGCCTAAAGCTGAGAACTTTTCGTTAAAGGCAACTGCGAGTCCTTCTGAGTATGGATCTTCAATATTATAAAGTACTGCTGCTTTTTTAGCACCTAAGTTCTGAGCTGAGAATACTGCTGCAGTTGCACCTTGGTAGGGGTCAGTGTAACAAGCTCTAAATATATTACTTGCATCCAGTGTAACTTCACCATTGGTAGCAGTTGGTGTTAATACTGGCATATTGTCAGATTTTGCAATTTCTTTGATACTTAATGTCGTACCACTGAAAGTTCCTCCGATTAGGCCCACGATGCCATCTTGGTCTCTTAATCGATTATAAGCATTAACTGCTTCTGTTTTATCACCCTTACTATCATAAGCGATAATCTCAATTTGCTTACCGTTTATTCCCCCAGCTGCATTAATTTCTTTTGCAGCAAGTTTAGCACCTTCTTCAACTGCTGTTCCATACATACTGTAATCACCTGTTAAAGGGCCGATTACCCCTAATTTGATGACTTCAACCTCTTCTGTTTTTGCGCCACAACCTGAAAGTATTGTTGACAGCATTAAAATTAGTGCCATCATTAACGCTAAATGTTTTGATTTCATATTTTTCATTTCCCCTTTCCTAGTGTTTCATTTCATACGAATAGCTTCTATTTTTTTCATAATATGCTAGATTCTATTGTATAAATGATCTCTTTTTATTAAATATGTGTAACATTCTATTACAAGGCATATGGACATTCAAATACTTTTTTTAAAAATATATCGTGTTTTTACAATTTTATTAATTTTTTGGTCATTTTTTTGTCTTTTTTACACAATTCTTTCCGCCAATGGCGTACAATGATGTGAAAATTCTGACAATTGGATTTGGAGATGACTTTTTATACTATTTTCTATCGGGATATAATTATTACTCGAGGGGGTATTTTTGCCCTTCTAAGTTTTAATTCCCTTCAACAATTAAATAAACTGTGACTTGTAAGGGGGAATTTTCTCTGAATAAATCTTAAATTTTATTCTGAAAATCTAGATTTTTCTTCAAAATTGGCATTATTTAAAATCGAAATCTTAATAATGTAAGGATTGAAATTCATGGTGAAAAATGTTATGATTTCAACGACAAAATGAATTGAAGGCTTCTTTGAATCAGTGGCATTCAACTTTTTTAGACGGGAACCCTTGAGAGCTTAAATAGGAGCTCTTTTTTAATGAATATAGAAGAGGTAAAATTATGTTAAAAGTGGATAACTTATCCTACTCATTTCCACAAAAAGATCTGTATCACGACATTTCGTTTACACTAGAAGACGGCCAACACTGTGCCTTTATCGGTACGAGCGGAAGCGGAAAAAGTACCCTGATTGATATGATCATGGATCCTGAAAAGTATATGTATGATGGAAAGCTTATCTTAGAGCCACATTGCCGTATAGGTTATGTCAGCCAATTTTCGGGGTTAGACCCCTCTAAAGACACCACTGTTTTTGAATACATCGGTGAGGTCTTTATCAAAATGCAAAATGAAATTACTGCAATTTGTACAGAGATGGAAACCGCTTCAGAGCTTGATGCTTTACTAGAGAGGTATCAACGTCTACTGGATGCCTTTGATGCCATTGACGGTCACGATTTTGAAAGCAACATCAATAAAAAACTCAATCTTGCCAATTTGATGCAGCATCGAGATCTAAGAGTCTCTGAACTTAGCGGAGGCGAATTCAAACTTGTTCAAGTTATTAAAGAGATGCTTAACAGTCCAAACTTGTTGATTATGGATGAGCCGGATGTCTTCTTGGACTTTGATAACCTCATTGCGCTTCGAAACCTCATCAATGCTCATAAGGGTATCTTATTAGTAATCACCCATAATCGATTTTTACTAAATCACTGCTTCAACAAGATTATTCACCTTGAGAATAAAGAATTGCAGGAGTTCGATGGCAATTACATCGACTATAACTTCTCTTTACTCCAAAAGAAAATTGAATTACAAGAGCTGGCTATTGCAGATAACGAAGAAATAGAGCGCAACGAAATTCTCATTGAAAAGCTTAGAAAAATTGCAAGTTCAGACTCAGAAAAAGCACGCGGAAAGTCACTAAAGGCAAGAGTGAAAATTCATGAACGCCTTGTGGCACGTCGTATAAAAGAACCTTTTGTGGACATTAAACAGCCTAATATACGTTTAGCTACTGATGAAGTCGCTCTTGAGGGCCTTGTTTTAAAATTAAGCAATTACAGTGCTGCCTTTGATGAAATTCTTCTAAAGTCAGTAAATTTTGAGATTAACGCTGGTGATAAAGTTGCCCTTATTGGTGCAAATGGTACTGGAAAGACCACCCTCTTAAGAGACATCGCAAAGCACCAATTGCCAAGTATTTATGTCGCAGATGGTGTGAAAATCGGCTACTTATCACAACTTCAAGAGGAGATTTTAACAGAGTCTAATAGCATTTTAGATGAATTTTATGAGGCTGGCATGAACACATATGGTGAAGTTAGATCTCACATTTCGAAATATGGATTTGAAGAAGATTTTTTAAATCGAAAAATCAGTTCGCTTTCTGGCGGTGAAAAGAATATCCTTCAGCTTGCCAAGGTTTCCATCAATAAGGCAAACCTCTTACTTCTGGATGAACCAACGAGCCATCTTGACACCTATTCACAGCTCGCTCTTGAAGAAGCCATTGCTGCCTATAACGGTGCTATTTTAATGATTTCACATGACTATTATACAATTGCCAATTGTATGGATTACGTCCTTATCATTGAAGACAAGACCATCCGAAAAATGAGTATGCGTAAATTTAGAAAAATGATCTATGAAAGTCATTTTGACAAGGACTATCTTGAAATTGAACAAAAGAAAAAAGAAGTTGAAACCAAAATTGGACTAGCTCTAAAAGCCTCTGATTTTGAACTTGCCAAGGTCCTATCAGAGGACTTAGAGGTACTGGTTAATCAATTAAAATAAAACGACCGTGTTCATTTGGGCACAAAAAAAGATACTGATCACTTCAGTATCTTTTTTTGTATAGATCATTGTTTTTCATCCAGCTTTGAGTAAGAATTACCTACTTAATAAAAGCGGTTAGACGCGGCAAAACAAGGCTTTGGCCTTAATGATTTGCACGACTATGGTTGGTATTCTCATATGTACCAAGTTTAAAAGCATTCCCTTTATTAAGCTGTTAATACTTATTTCGGAAAGTCGCATTATAGTTATCAAGTGCCTCAATCCCTCTTGTCGCCAGTTTAATAAACAATATAAAACAATAAATTGACATACCCAATATTGCCAAATAAATTATTACAAATAAAAAACCTGCACCTGCGCCGATGACATTCATCTTTGAGTCTCCTTTCTCCAATTTTTTATACCAATTGCCGTCAATATGTATAATATTGCCACAATGCTATACTTTAGTAATGGGGAATTTCCAGGGGCTAAATAGATTGCCGTGGGACCATCTGCCCCTCCAATAATACCAATTGAAGACGCATCTGCTCTACTAATATTCACATGCGCAAACATAAATAACAGGTGCTTGAATATCCAGTTTGATGCAAGAATCAGCGTTGCCACAAGTCCTGAAACCACCGTTATGATCTTCATCCATCTCTTCATAAAGCCCTCCAATTTAGGTCAATCCCCTAATCTCATAAGTCCTTAGGGGTTATAGCCACATACACACACCATTGTGATGTTTAAGTCAAATCAATCCAATAGCGTCTAATCATGACTGTTTCCCCTTTATGGTTGGTTTCAGACACTTTATTCTCTAACTTTCCACCATTGCTTTCTATCGTTTTTGCAGAACCAATATTGAGGTCATCGCAAGTTAATAACGCGCGTTCAATACCCGCTGACTTCACTTTTTCCAGCATTAACTTCAACATTAGGCCAGCAATGCCCTTTTGTCGCTCTGATGCTCTGACACCATAACCAATATGGCCACCATGCATCATTAAATGGTCGTTGAGTTCATGTCTGAAATGAATTGCGCCTAAGATTCTTTGAGAATTGTCCTCTAAAAAATAGAGTGTGGATGGTACATAGCCATCTGCTCTCACGGCATCAGTGGTTTCCTTTTGCCATCTTTTTTGAAGTTCATCAAATGATTGACCTTCACGTCTAGCGGCATAGGGAATTACAGTTTCCTCATTTGCTTCCCATTCAGAAATATAATCCATGTAGGCCGCTTCGCTGACCTTGTCAAATTTTACGAGTTTATAATTCATGAGGACCTCCATTATAAATAATCTATTTTTCTTTGTGAAATTCATTTGAATCATTGTACCTATCCTAGCATTTTGAAGTGATTTCGTCCAGATTATGCTAAGGGTTGTCATGCAATTGTAAATAAAAATAAGCCTCTGTGCCCCCACCCCATTTTGAATCTATTTCTAGTTTACTGTCATGAGCCTCTAATATCGAACCGGCTATAAAGAGCCCTAGTCCGTAGCCTTTTGAGTCTGTCTCCCTCCCCCTAAAAAACATGCTTTGAAGGTGGGATAAATACTCTGGTCTAATACCAATACCATGATCTATGATTTTAAATTCAATCAGCTTCAAGCTTTCAATCTGTTTAATTTCGCATACGATTAAAGACCGATCTTCAGAATACTTTATAGCATTTCCCAACAAATTCTGCCAAACGCGTTTTATTTTGACGTGATCAATATTGATCAATGGATTTTCAGACAAATGCACATGTGCTTGAAATTGGTGATTGGCTTCCTCAACGAGTTGCTTACTCGAACCTATAAGCTCTTCAGAAAATAATTTGGCTGAAATCATTTCCTTTTTCAACTTGGGTACGCATTGCGCTTCATAAGCGTGGTCTAGAATATCACATGTAATGTGTTCGATGTCTTCAGCACTTCTTAAAATGCCTTTTAAAAACTGTTCTCTGGTCTCTATATCTTTTATAATGCCTGTATTAAGCCCTTTTGCATAGCCCTTGATCAGGGTGACTGATGTCTTGAGATCATGAGATAGGGTCGCGATAAATCTTGCGGTATTAAAACTCATGCTATTGATAGACTGTGTCACTTGGTTGGATTCTGCCATGAGCTTTTCACTTTCCTTCTCAAAAAATCCTGAGATTGAAGTCAAATATTCTTTTAAACCATAAATGGCTTGCCTTAAATTGCCAATCTCATCTTTTTCAGAAGCTTTGATGGTGTTCTCCGCGCGTTGAAAGGACCTGGTAAAGGCTTGGTTTAGCGATGTCTTATCCTCTACATATTCAGATGTGACCTTTAAATGGTCAGATATGGTCGAATGGTCAGATATGGTCGAAAGCGCTTTTAATGCTTTGGTCTCTGATAAGGCAGCCGGCCCTTCATTGGTCTCCCACCTTTCACTTTCTTCAAAGTCAGAGATTGATGTATGAACTGTTGTTTGAATCAGTTGCTGACCTGATGTTAAATTTTCCAGAGTCTCAGTAATGGCAATAATGGGTTTCGTAATTTGATTTCCCATGTAATAACCCATACCAATTGCGATTATAATGCCAAACCCACCTGCTATAATCACATAGCTCAAAAGCAATATGGATTGACTGTAATGCTCTCTTTCTGGTAGAGAGGCAATTAGATACCATCTGTTAGAGTCAATATACTGGTAACTTTGAAAAACATTTTCTTGGTCATTGAAAATCGAAGTCCCATTGTGAACGTAAGCGCCATTCTGTCTTTTGATTAAGTTGGTGATTTCATAAGGCAATTCTTTGTAAATCAATTCTGGATTGGGATGTGCCAATATTCGATTATTGGAATCCACAATGCCATAATAACCCTTATCCCCAAGCTTCAAATCACTTACAATTTTAGAAAAATAAGCGGCCTTAATGGCAATACCTGCATAACCAACCACTTGATTTTCGCTGTTATATATAGGCGTGACTGTATTGACAATCAAGGACCCATCCGATCTGGCAATTAAGGCATCACTGGTTATGGTATTAAGTGTTCTTTGCGATTCCTTTAAATACGCCCTTGTGGATAAGTCAATGTCCTGGGCCTCTGTCATGGTGGTCGCCCTGATAACACCTTTTAAATCCATAATAAATAAGTCCTTATAATAACCCATACCCTGATCCATATTCTCCATTTTGACTTTTAAGTATCGGTTGGTCTCAGGTGTCGTCAAAGCCCCTTCACAAAACATTAATACGGATTCATCCAGTGCCAATTTTTCAGTTTCAAGCTTTGTAATTTGAAGTCTAAGGTCAATATTTTCCTTTGCACGCTCAAGTTGAGAAGTCATGTGGAGTGTGGCTGTTTTGTTTAAGATGGTCGCTGATTTAGAATAAATCAAAGTACTTAAAATCACCATCATAAATATCAATGTAAAACACAACGTTAAAATGATTTTCTTTCTTAAACTCATCAGTTTCACCCCCATTTCATTGTATCAAATCTTCTTGAACATCAAAAGAAAGCGTTTTTAAGTTTTTGTCTGCTTAAAAACGCTCTCTAAAATTTCATGCTTAAAATATGAGAAATGCAACAGGTGCTGCTAATATCAATGTCAAAATGGTTCTTTCAATCCAAATGATGATAATGTCAGTCAAAGTAATTGGAATTTCTGTTGACAGTATACAAGGAATTGATGCTGAGAAAAAAAGAATTGAAGATATTGATACTACTGCCACAACAAACTTGGAAATCATTGGTGCAGACGTCATCAATAAGGCCGGTAAAAACATTTCTGCTATTTCTACAGACATGGCCTTTGCCGTTAGTAGAGGCTCAGGAATTCTCAGCGCCAAGGTGAATGGGTAATAGATATAACCCAATACGTCGAAGACAGGTGTATACTTTGCAACAATTAATCCAATTAAACCTACAGATAAGATTGAAGGTAAAATGCCCATGGCCATGATGAAACCATCTTTAAGGTTTTCCATCACATTTTTTATCAGTGGCATTGAATGTTCTGCTGCCTTTAGGCCTTCATTGTAAGCGTTGACAAATATATTGCCTTCCATTTTAACCTCTGGGTCACCCTCACCAGTAATATAAGTATCTTCTTTGCTGCTTAAAGGCTTAATTCTCACAGTGATTGCCGTTACAGCGAAGGTTATCACCAAGGTTGACCAAAAGAATATATTCCAGATTTCCATTAAACCAAGTGTCTTCGCTACGATGATCATAAAGGTCGCTGACACTGTTGAAAAACCAGTAGCGATAATTGCGGCTTCCTTAATGGTGTATTTTCCCTCTTTGAAAACACGATTTGTAATGAGTAAGCCTATAGAGTAGCTACCGACAAAAGAGGCTACTGCATCAATTGCCGAGCGGCCAGGAGTCTTCCAGATTGGACGCATCACAGGCTGCATCAAGATGCCAATAAACTCGAGCAGTCCATAACCGACCAGGAAGGATAAAAATGCAGCCCCAATTGGAACAATAAGTCCCACAGGTATAACAAGCTTATCAAAGAGAAAGGGTATCATATCTGCTTCAAAAAGCCATGCTGGACCCACTTTAAAGAATGCCAAAAATGCCACACAGACACCTACCAACTTAAGCATTGAAAATACTGCTGTTACAGTATCTTTACGCCATGTCTTTTTGTAAAAAGGATAAATACCACCTAAAATAATGACAATAAGTGCATACACTGGTGCAAGACCTGGTAATAAGGTTTTAATGCCCGTAACGAGATGATCAATCGGTATCGTTGATTTTCCACCCACCTCAATTGGTACAAAAAACATAAAAATTCCGATTAAGCTGTAAACGATAAATTTAAAGAGTACCCCATTTTTGTTTGCCCTTGCTTGGCTCACATTTTCCATCAAACCGCCCCTTTCTATTTTTAGTAATCTATATTACAATTTGATTATAGTGAAATTATCAGTTTATTTCGTAAATTCATGGAGTTTCCATGGGTTTGACATCAAATTGACATAAAAGGGGAATATTCATGTATAAGATTATGATTGTTGACGATGAAAAAGACATCGTATTTATGCTCAGTGAATTTATGAAGGCAAATGATATAGAAGTGGTCAAAGCTTATAGCGGTTATGAAGCTTTGATGAAGATGGACGATAGCATACAGTTATTAATTTTAGACATCAACATGGCAGATCTCAACGGATTGGAAACGTGTAAAAAAATTCGAGAAAAGTTCAATCTGCCCATCCTCTTCTTGACTGCAAAGTCTAGTCAATACGATAAGGTTATCGGTTTCGGCATCGGGGCTGATGATTATATTACCAAACCCTTTGATCCTGTAGAACTCGTGGCACGCACAAAAGCCCATTTGAGAAGGTACGAGAATTACAATACAAAACACACCAATTCCTATAAGCCCATTACCTTTGGAGACATAAAGATCATCAGAAATGCTAGAAAGGTTCTCAAAAATGACGAAGAGGTCTCCCTGTCAAACACCGAGTTTAACCTCCTGCTCTATTTGATTGACAACGCACAGACGGTGCTTACCAGAAAGCAAATTCTCATGCAGGTGTGGGAATCATCACTCTATGATGAAAATACTGTAAACACTTTTATAAAGCGATTAAGACATAAAATTGAAGACAATAAAGACACCCCTGTCTTCATCAAAAGTGTCAGGGGTGTAGGCTATCTTTTTGATTATGAATTTAAGGACTGATACGGGTCTGTTTTGCGAAATCTATTGTGCCGCCCTAGTAAGCACTATTCAATAGATGACTTGTATCAGTCTACAAATCTGGATAATAAGGTCAAGACGACTTCAATGACTTTTGGACAAAACTGACTGCCCGAATGTCTTTTGAGCTCACTTTCAATCTCCGTTAAAGACATCTTAGCCTTGTATGACCGGTTGGAGTTCATAGCATCTATTGAGTCTGCAACACCAATAATTCGTGCGAGTAGGGGTAATTCTGTTATCTCATCTGTTTCTGGATAACCTTTTAAATCATACCTCAAGTGATGGTATAAAATCGCATTTCGAATACTTTCAGAGAGGTCTATGGCTTCTAAAATTTTCATACCAATCATAGGGTGCATTTTAATTTGCTCATACTCTTCTTTCTCTAGCTTACCCGGTTTCGTCAAAATACTATCATTAATACCGATCTTTCCAATATCATGCAAAATAGCTGCAATCTGAAGTTCTTCAATCTCAATACTGGACATTTGCAAGGCATTTGCAATTTCTACCGCAATTTTTGACACCCTAAGCGAATGTCCTTGAGTGTAGGTATCCTTAGCTTCCATTGCCGCAACAAGTGTCGTTATGATTTTAAAGTAGTATTCCTTTAGATTTTTATATAGGTTGGATTTTTCTATGGCAAAGGCTATATTATTTGAAATAGGTGTCAGCATCAATACATTTTCATCATCATAGTTGGCATCAGTGCCCAACATCAAGCTCCCTAGTGGTTTGCCATTTGCTATCAGGGGAAAGATGTGAATACTCTTGATTTGTAGATGTTCATGTAAATAGCCAAAGTGATCATGGTCTGGCTGAACATCTGCCAAAGTAATCATTATGGGCATTCCAGTCTCAAATGCATTCTGTGTTATGGCGTCTATACCCATTATAGGTGATTTATTGACCAAATTAATTTCTTTGCCTTCAATTGCCCGGATGCAGAGATTGCCTTGATCGTCGATTAATCTGATGCTACACATTGGAATTTGGGTTGCATGGACAACACTTTTACAAATATCCTTTAGGAGCTTGTCTAAATTGTTCAAAGAAAGGTTTGTGGTTATGGATGAGCTTATCATATTTAAGGTGTCGAACTGCCTATTTTTTTTGCGAATTTTGCGTTCGGACTGAATGCGCTCTGTGATGTCTCGACCTACACCCTGAATTTCTAATAAGACACCATCAAAATAAACACGCTTTGTGTTTACTTCTAAGACTTTTCTAGTTTTTTGATCTTTATGGAGCATCCAAAGCTCTTGCTTTTCATAATTGAGATTATTCATTCCTGCGATCATTTCTTTACAAGAACCCCTATCGTATTCATGTAAAGGACACATAAAATGATAAAGCTTCTCACCAATCATTTCATCTCGTCTGTAGCCTAAAACCTCTGAGACAATTTCGTTGATATATGTAATTTTTCCAGAAGTGTCACTGATCCAAACCACATCACTCATGTTTTGGATTAATAGTGCATATTTTTCTTCTGATTGATCTAGCTGCTCGCTCATTGCCACTAATTGTTGATATGTCGCTTCCAATTCTTCAAACATGGATTGAATGTCTGAAATATTTTCATATTGAGAAGCCAATTTATCTTTCAAACTTGTGATACTCATGTCCGCTCTCCTCTAAAACTTATGACATATTGTCTATATTTTAGCATTTAAAAAAAGGCCTAACAAGTAAAAGAAGGGCTCGCACCCTTCTTAGCTATCGTTGCCTTTAAGAAATAATATGTTTTTCGGTCATTTGACTGCTGCCATATTGTCTTAAAAGTCTTTCAGCACTTGCCATATGACCTTCAAGATCATCGTCCAAATTAAAGGAAATGATATTCATAAGAATTCTTTTTGTCTTGCCTGTAACGGCTGTTGCTTTTGAATCCGCAGTGGTTGAGCCAAATGGACCATTAGCATCTCGCAAAATTGGTAAATTTTCAAGATTCATGTCCTGACCGCCAATGTTGAGGTATGAGGTTCCCGTTTCCCCACTGTCAAAGACAACTGGACCTTTAATCAAGTCGAGATCATATGTGCCAACAGAATTTTGACTTGTCACGGAAATTAAATTAGAAAGGTCAACAATATTGTTGATGGCATCAATCCCTTGCCCCTTCAAAACCCTGCGTAGAAGCTTCTCACTTGAAACCCTGTACTTTGTTGGGTCCTTTCCAAGCGCTCTATATCCTGCACGTGCTTTTTGTATATTGATTAACTTGCTGATATCAGAAGTTGTCATTTGGGCCCTGAGGGCATCAAAGGACGCCTTCATATCGGCCATTAAAAAAGATGAACTCTCTTCAACAACAACATCACATATGAGAATTCCCAGTCTCAATTCAGGCATTTTTTCTTTGATTTTTTGATCAATTCTTATATTCATATTCTTCACCATACTTAGTTTTTAGTTTTCCCTTGATTCTCAAGGTATTCAATAAAGACTTCGACAATGGCACCATCAAATTGGACATCTGAAACGCGTCGAAGCTCTCTGTATGCTTCCTCATAAGTCATTGCTTTTCTATAAGTGCGATCACTTGTCATCGCGTCAAATGCATCTACAATGGTAATAATTCTTGCCAAGTAAGGAATTTCCTCCCCCTTCAGCCCCTTAGGATAACCATTGCCGTCATAGCTTTCATGATGGGCAAGAACATACTCTGCGATTTCACTCATCTCATTGACAGTACTCAGAATTCGGTAACCTATTTCAGGATGCTTTTGCATCTCAAAATACTCATCTGGTGTAAGTCGCCCTTCCTTGTTCAAGATATTTTCATCTATGGCGATTTTACCCACATCATGAAGTAAGCCAATTGTCTTAAGTTCATTGATTTCACGATCTGAAAGTCTAAGTGCTTTCCCAAGTTCATAACTGAGCTCACTTACACGCTTGCTGTGCTGCTCTTCCCTCTTATTCTTTTCATGGAGGGTATTGATAATCGTATAGATTGCCTTCCCTCTTACACTTGGCCCTTCAGTGAGCTTTCTCTTATTGAGATAGTCTTCTGCCGTCTTAAAAACATCGGCCATAGAATCATCTAGTCTATATAACTGGGCATGACCCACTGATACTGAAATTGAGACCTCGTTAACCTTTATTTGATTACAGCTCTCTAAAATTGTTTTTGAAAGCCTATCGATTTTCTCATCTGTGCAATTTTTAATCAGAACCGCAAACTCATCGCCGCCCATTCTCGCCACAATTTCATCCTTATCACAAATGCGTTTTAAGCGCACAGCAATTTCGTTTAAAAGATGGTCACCAGCTCGATGTCCGAATGCATCGTTGATTAGTTTCAAACCGTTTACATCCATCATAACAAGCCCTAAAGGAAGATTGTCAGGTATTTGTAAATCTATGGTCTGCTTTTCAAAATAGGCTCGGTTGAAAAGTGTCGTCAAATAATCATGTGTGCTTACATAGGCCAAATTAGCCTCTCTTTGCATCCTATCTGATATATCCGTATAGATGCCATATCCACCGACCATGACGCCACGATAGGTCATTGGGACACCTTGAATGCTCACTTGATGTGGCACCATGCCCTTCCCATAGCGAATCGACTCAATTCTGACCAACTCACCGTTAAACACTTGAGTTGTAATTTTTTCGGCATCCTTTCGATTTTCTTCATTGGAAATGACAAAGTCTAAATTTTGACCTCTTATTTCATCAATTTCAAAACCGAACAAAGCTTCAAATGCATCATTGATTTCAAGCACCCTATGTTCCTGGTCGAACATGACTATTGCATCTTGGGCATTCCTAAATAAGGCTTCGAAATTTTGTTTTTGTCTATTGACCTCCTGCTCTGTAGCAAGTAACTGCCCATAGGTTGCTTCTAGTTCTTCATTTAATGCGATAAGTTCATCTTTGTCATCATTTAAAGCTCTCACCTGTTCAAACAAGCGTTTGAGCATACTGTTGATTTTATCAGACAGCTTGCCCAGTGTTTGATTTGATGAAAGGACAATTTGTTGGTGACTCAATCGGTCAAGGTCAATGCTTTCCACCTGCATTTCAAATTCATACAAGGGCTTGGTAATAACAGTCCTTAAAATTGCAATTAAGAAAATAAAAGCACCTATAATGCCTACGCTGAGAACGATTGAAAAAAGATGTAATCGGTTTAAACTATCGCTGAAAATATAAATAGGTGTAAAAGAAAGCAAGGTCCATCCAAGTTCCTCAAACTCATGATAGTGAAAGTACCCATTTATGGATCCCAGGGATTTTTCCATCATCCCATAAGATTGGGACAGATCGTTTCGATTTTCAAACCATATTTTCATTAATTCAAAAGGGTTGTGAACATTAGTGAACTTGTTGATTTCAACTATTTTTTCGCCTTTAGAACTTAAAAGGTATGTAATACTAGAACCGAATTTTTCTGTGTTGTCTAAAGCACTTCCCAAGTTTGAAAGTGAAATATCCCCTGCTACAACCCCTTTAATGGTACCGCTTTGATCATGGACAGGCGCAGCTATGGTAATAATCCAAGCGTCTTTTGTCGCATTCAAAAATGGATCCGTAATGATGAGTTTATCTTGCTTTACGACCTCTATGTACCATGGTCTCGTCCTTAAGTCAAAGTCAGGTGGTGGTATGAAACCACTTGCATTTATCATTTCATTTTCTGAGCTTCCATAATAAAGTGACATATAGAGGTCATTTGCCTCGAGTTTATCCTTCAACATCTCTAAGATTAGGTCCGAATTATTCAAATTTGATTCAATAAACTCACTGGTGCCTAAAATCAACTTTTCGTTGTCCATAAGCCATTCATTGATCTGATAATTCATGATGTCAACAGTCAGCATCGCATTTCTTCTGACCTCTTGTGAGACTATGGCCCCAGCATCTTTAAATTGTAGATTCACTATTACGAGTACTAAAATCAACAAGATAACGTATAAGAAGTTCATGCCCCTAATAATTCGATTCATATAAATGTCTTCTCCAAAATTTTTGATTTTTATTGAGTTTTTCAGTAGCCAACCATACTTATCTTATCATATATGTATAGTGTAATACAATGGAAGCCCTAACCAATTTGTTCAAATTTTTAACAAACTTCTCAAAAAAGATGAGACGATATTTCTATCGTCTCAAATGAAGGTCAAGTTATACAAATTTATACATATTAGACTTGCGCGCATTCCAAATCTAAAAAGACGGCCACCAGTTTCGGAGAGAACTGAGTACCACTGTTTTTTATGAGTTCAAGCCTTGCCTTTTCTAGCGTTAATGCTTTTCGATAGGTTCTATCCGACCGCATAACATCCCAAGCATCTGAAATTGCAAGAATTTGAGATGCAAGTGGAATATCATCACCTCTGAGGCCATCAGGATAACCAGTCCCATCAAATCTTTCATGATGATGTCTGATGATCTTTGCAATTTCTTTTAAAGCCTCAGCATTTTTGGTCATCTCATAACCATAATGTGCATGTTTTTTTATCAGCTCGAACTCTTCTCTTTCAAGAGGTTCAGATTTATTAAGCAACTCTTTGTCGATATGGATCTTCCCTATATCATGAATGAGACCTGCCCAATAGATTTCCTTTTGATGGGCCAAGTCAAAATGAAGTGCCTTGGCAAACGATTCCGAGATGAGTGCAACACTTTCAGAATGTCCTTTGGTATATTCGTCATAATATTCTAAAACAGTGGTTAACAGCAATGCAATCTCCTTCATCATAAAACGTTCAGAGTTGAGGAGTGCCTGTGTTTTTTCAAGAACAGTTTTCTCAAGCGCTTGCTGATGCTCTTGCAAGGTATTATTTGCAATATAGGTTGCCAAAGACTGCTTATAAAAAATAATATTCATATATAAAATCATGACCAAAAAGAAGATCATTGCGAGCACAGTCAAGAGGATGTTCTCATCAATCAATTCAAGAAAGGGCATGACAAAAATTAAAAGGCTCAATAGAAATACATCGAAAACAAGCCAGATCTGCCATTTCATTTGAATGACCACGCCACTTACCACAAAGACTATGACAAAATCAAAATAGGAAATAAAGCTATCTGCTTTATAGCCCAGTATCAGGGTCCCCCATAGTAATATGGCAAAGGCTGTGGTGTTTTGCCATATACTCTTGACTTTAACATCGCTGTCAGAAAGACCAAAAAGTCCAATGAGAGTAGCACTTAAACTATATGTAAGTAAGAAGCCATTTGCCCATATGACCTCTTTATAATCCTTTAAAAAATAAGATAAGCACAGCATCAAAAAAGAAATAAAAACGATGAAAGGCAACAATCTCATCAAGCGATCAAAATTGGACTTGATCAAACCGGCCTCAAACCTTCCAAGATTCATATAATCACATCCTTTGTGATTATATACCCATCTATTTTTATTTTACATTACAGGATGTGCATTTTATCTTTAAATTGAGCTGTATTGTTGCGACTCACCGGAATTTGTATTTCAAAACCTTTGAGTGTCACCATAAATGTGTTGTTAAACCATGGTTCAATTGTATCTACAAAATCCAAATTGATGATATAAGCCCTATGACACCTAAAAAAATTATCATGTAAGATTTCCTCAATCTCTGAAAGCGTTTTTTTACAAGTATAATCTCCATTTACGGTCATAAAATGAGTTGTGCGGTCTTCAAAATAGATATAGGCAATTTCATTATACTTGATTGGTTTTAAAATACCATCTCTGTAAAGCGACATTACTTTTAAATGTTTTTTGATCGCTTGAACCGCTTCTTTCATGTGTTCGGTTCCGCCCGCCACAACTTCAAGTCCCTCGGTTTTAATCGGTTCTAAAAGTCTCTGAACGGTTCTGTCAAATCGATCCTCAGAAACGGGTTTTAGGAGGTAATCAACAGCATTATATTCAAAGGCTTGGATTGCATAAGCTTCATAGGCGGTTACAAATACGATTCGAGTGGGAATATTATTCTTTAAAATATAGTCAGCAACTAAAATGCCTGAAACTTGGGGCATATTAATATCTAAAAATACCACATCATAATGGTTTTGATTTATAGAACCAATAAAGGATAAACCATCATTAAAAGTTTCAACCACATCAAACGATGGGTATTTTGATATTAAATATGACAATTCATCTACTGCTGGAATCTCATCGTCAACAATTGCACATTTCATATAAATAACGCCTCCTACTAAATAACGCCCCTACACCAAAAGTGATTATGACTTGATTGGCAATACCATTTTTACACAAGTACCCTCACCAACTTGACTTTCTATCTTAAACGAGCCCTTAGGGCCATAATGCTTTTCAATTCTTTGCATGACATTGACAAAGCCTATGGATTCAGACAACTCACCATTAAGGATCATTTCAACCTTTTGAGCAGTCATACCAATACCATCATCTGTCACTTCTATTTCTAAAAATGTATCATCATAGGTGGTTTTAAGGTTTTTGATGGATACTTTAATAAGGCCACCTTCAGATTTCTGTAATATGCCATGCAATACTGCATTCTCAACGATAGGTTGAATCAGCAAGGGCAGTATATGAAC
>NZ_JBVBZF010000037.1:0-18548 GCF_057447755.1 Fusibacter sp.
GTCATACCATCCTTAATCAATTTTCGGATGTAAAGTTCTGCAATTTCATCTTCAATAAGCTTCTGAATGGTCCTTCTGAGTGGTCTCGCACCGTACTTCTCATCAAAACCTTCACTGAGGATTAAGGCTTTAACTTCATCCGTCACTTCAAGAGTCATGTGTTTTTCACTGACTTCCTCTTTTACCTCGTTAAGTTGTAAATCCACAATTTTACGTAGTTCTTCTTTTTTGAGACTTCTGAAGACTACGATATCATCAATTCGGTTTAGGAATTCCGGTTTAAAAGTTTCCTTAAGCATTTCACGAATTTTATTTTCAACCTTGAGGTCGGTTTCACTGCCAAAACCGATGCCTGTCGATTTTAGATTTGTGCCCACATTAGATGTCATGATTAAAACAGTATTTTCAAAAAATACGGTTCTTCCCTGTCCGTCTGTCAGTCTGCCATCTTCTAATATTTGAAGGAGTACATTAAAGATATCAGGATGGGCTTTTTCAATCTCATCCAGCAAGATCACCGAATAAGGCTTGCGTCTTACTTTTTCTGTGAGCTGGCCGCCTTGTTCATAGCCAACATATCCAGGAGGCGCACCAATCAGTTTAGAAACGGTGTGCTTTTCCATAAACTCAGACATATCCACCCTGATCATTGCTTCTTCAGTGCCGAACAACTCTTCGGATAAGGCTCTAGCAAGTTCCGTCTTACCAACACCAGTTGGCCCTACAAATACAAAGGATGCCGGTTTACGTTTCTTTCTAAAACCGGAACGGTTACGTCTTATGGCCTTTGCAATCGATTCAATGGCATGCTCTTGGCCTATGACTCTTCGATGTAGTCTATTTTCAAGCTCAATGAGCTTTTCCGCTTCTTCTTCTGTAATCTTTTGAACTGGAATTTTAGTCCAAGCTTCAATGACATATGCAACATCTTCAATGGTGAGGACAACCTCATTTGAAGCCTTCTTTATGTTCTCAATCTTTTCCTGTAGCTTGATCTCATCTACTCTGAGCTCAGCTGCTTTTTCATAGAGGCCATGTTCAGTTGCTTCCTCTCTAATGTCCTCAAGTCTTGCGAGTTCATCTTCAAGCGCCTTAACTTCCACCAAACCATGATTTTTAAGGTTTGCCCTTGAACCAGCTTCATCAATCACATCAATTGCCTTGTCTGGTAGATAGCGATCTGTGATATAACGTTCTGAAAGCTTAACAGCAGCTTCTATAACTTCGTCTGAGATAATGACCTTATGGAATTTTTCATAATAATCTTTTATCCCCATTAAAATTTCAATACTATCCTCAACATTAGGCTCATCTATAATTACAGGTTGAAAACGTCTTTCAAGCGCAGCATCCTTTTCAATGTGCTTACGGTATTCTTCCATGGTAGTAGCGCCGATAATTTGAACTTCACCACGGGCAAGCGCTGGTTTCAAGATATTGGCAGCATTCATAACGCCACCATGTACTTCACCTGCCCCCATGATATTGTGTACTTCATCAATGACAAGTATGATATTGCCATGTTGGTTGGCTTCGTTAATAATGGCTTTCATTCTGCCTTCAAACTGACCTCTGAACTGGGTACCTGCCACAATAGCAGTCATATCAAGAAGGTAAATTTCTGTCTCTAACAATTTTTCAGGGACCTGCTTGTCGACGATTCTAACCGCCAAGCCCTCTGCAATGGCTGTTTTACCCACACCAGGTTCCCCGAGTAAAATAGGATTGTTCTTGCTTCTTCTGTTGAGAATTTGAACAACGCGATCGATCTCTCTATTACGACCAATGATGCGGTCAATATCGCCTTGTTGTGCCTTTTCAATCAAATTCGTGCCATATTTTGAAAGTGACTTAAGCTTCATTTTCTTTACTTTTCGACCTGATTTAGACTTTTCAGAAGATGTTTTAGCATCTGATGTATCAAAATCTTCGTCATGTTCATGACCGTGGTCATCATCAAGATAAGCTTCCTCTTCTTCATCATAAAGCTCCTCAGAATCAAGATCCTCTTGTTCAAAGTTCATCAAGTTCATCAAGGGATTGTCTTCATCATGCGAAATGTTATCAAAGAGCTTATTCATCTGCTTTGATAAATTATCCATTTCTTCTGGGCTAAGATTGATCTGATTCATAATCTCATCCATAACCGGATATCCCATTTTTTCTGCACATTCAAGACATAAATCTATATATTCCGTTTTACCATTTTCTATTTTAGCAGTCCGCATCATTGCGACGTTTTTATTACAAATTGAACATTTTTTCATGAGCTGTCATCCTTTTCTCTAGGGTTATACACTTTTTATCAACCTCATTATACACTATTTTTCTAGCCTATTCGCCCATAAAACTTAAAATTTTTATGAACATACTCAAGTTGATTTTTTAGTGGCAATTGCTTACAATGTTTATATCTAGATAAAATTATATATGTAAGGGAGGGGCACATGGATCAAAATACCAACAAAATTATGTCACTTAAGATTACACGTACACTTAAAAATCTTGAGAAGAATCAAATGAAGGGACATTATATCGAGTCCGTTGCAGAATTAAAGCCACTTGTGAAATCACTACTTTCACCTGGAGATGTCGTTGCAGTTGGAGGGTCTCAAACACTGTTTGAATCAGACATGTTTGAACTCTTACGATCAGGCGAGTACAATTTTTTAGACCGCTACGCACCTGGTTTAACACCTGAATCCATGAAAGAACTCTATCGAAACAGTTTTTCTGCCAATGCCTTTTTAATGAGCACAAATGCCCTCACTGAAAATGGCGAACTCTACAATGTAGATGGCACCGGTAATCGGGTCGCAGCATTGACATATGGTCCTGATCGCGTCATTGTTATTGCTGGTATCAATAAACTGGTTCGCAATCTTGATGAGGCTGTTTCTCGCAACCGCCAGATTTCAGCACCATCAAACGCTACCAGATTAAACTGTAATACGCCATGTACGGTCACAGGAGAATGTGAGGACTGTTTCAGTCCAGGCAGAATTTGTTGTCATTATGTCACCACAGGCTATCAGCGCAATAAGGATCGTATCCATGTAATTATTGTAAATGAACCCATTGGATATTAACAAGATTTGAATCCTCTTGCGATGGTATAAACCTTTCTTCACTGGCCTTGGTTGAGACTTAAGACCTCTTATCTCTGTCTTTATATTATACAAATCATTTAAGGCCAAAACCTTGTTTTGACGCATCAAACCACTTTGAAAATTCTTACTCAAAGTTGGATGAAAACTAATGATATTTAATAAATTAGCAAGCCCTTTTTGAGGGACTTGCTTTTTTGTTGCAACATTTGCGTTCATCCCTCTTATACCCTTTAAGCTTCACAATCATCTTCTATTTGTTTTTTTAGCATCTGATGTAAAATTCTGTGCAATGAGATTATATCATTCATTGGCAAATCCAAGCATTGGGCAAGCTTAGTGGGCACATCCTTAAGCGCCTCTCTCAACTGCCACCCCTTGTCTGTCAAATGTACATGAACCGTTCTTTCATCTTCAGGATTTCTCACCTTGGTAATAATCCCTCTACTCTCTAATTTCTTCAGTAAAGGTGTTAAGGTCCCTGAATCAAGGAATAATGTCATTCCAAGCTGATTGACCGTAACGCCATCATTCTCCCATAATGAGAGCAAGGTAATATATTGCGTATACGTCAGCTCGTATGGTTCAAGAAGGGGTTTATATAAACGCGTCGTCATCTTGGAAACCGCATATAAGGGAAAACACAATTGATTTTCAAGCTTTAGTTGATCATAGCCCACAATATCACCTCATAATTGTCAATTTATTTGATTTTATGCAATTAATTATACGGCAAGTTATTGATGATGTCAACTTGTGTAAATTCAAAACATATAGTTGACAAGCTTAAAAAGACAAGCTATACTAATTGCATACAATTAAATTGTGCACAATTATAATTCAGGAGGAAAATATGAAACTTTACGACATTAAAGTCAAGGATATCGATGGTGATGCTATTGATTTAAACCAGTTCAAAGGTAATGTAATGATTATTGCCAATACGGCAAGCAAATGTGGCTTTACACCACAATATAAAGATCTCGAAAAATTATACACAAAATACAAGGACCAGGGGCTGGTTGTTCTTGGTGCACCATGTGACCAGTTTGCAGACCAAGAGTTAAAAACAAATGAAGAGGTTAAGTCCTTTTGCGAACTCAATTTTGGTGTGACTTTTCCCTTGTTCGAGAAGATGAACGTAAGGGGACAAGATGCGCATCCTCTTTTTAAATATTTAACAGAAAATGCACCTTTTGAAGGCTTTGATCAAAGTCAGCCAGGCCATAAAATGCTTGAAAAAGTGCTAGAAGAGAAATTCCCTGAAATGCTTCACGGTGACAGCATCAAGTGGAACTTCACTAAATTTTTAGTTGACCAAGATGGCAATATTATCAAGCGATTTGAGTCTCCAGTTGACCCACTAGATATGGTTGAAGATATCGAAAGACTGCTTAGAAATAAATAAGCCTTAATCGATTAAATAAAGATTAATCAAATAAGCATTAATTAAATAAGCCATTAAAACTCATTAATTAAACAAGCCCTTAAAACTCATATGAGATTTGTCATTTTACCCAAATGGGCTCTTGCGATCTAATTTCTTAGATTGCAAGAGCCCATTTTTTTGCAGGTTCCTAAATTAAGTTTTCAGATTAAATTGATTATCACTGGATTGATAATAATCCCACGCACCCATGCGGCAAGACCAGTCATTAATAATCACCGAGATTTTGATTGCATCTTAGGACTTCTAAAGAAGCTTACATAGGCAAGCTGCGTCATGATGACTACTACTACAAGTGCCAACAATCCCATCAAGATCCTGTTTTTAACAAAAAACCACTGACCTGCTGCGATGAGCCCACAAAGACCCATGAGTCCAAATACAGGCGCAACATTCTTATTGCCAGCAGAACTGATTTCTTTAGAAAATGGCAGTTCAAGATTGGTCATCTTATATCGGAGCACCAATAGGAAAAAACTCATCACATCAATAATTAATAAACCTATGATGGCTTCAAAACCACAAAGAAAAATAAAAACTAAATTGATGAAGAGCATACCAGGCACCATGTACTTAATGTAATAAGCCTTCAATGCACCAATCGCAATGATTCTTTTATCTTCAATTGGAAAGCTATCATAGATGAATGAAGCCTCCGCCTTTTCGCTATATTGTAAAAACTCATAATTTGATGTGAACATGACGATTGCCCAATAAGCATTTAGATACATTAAAGAACCCTTAAGTTCAACAAACATCCTAGCAAAACCACCACTTATGCTTACATATGGCAGTAGCATTATCAATGGAAACAGATATCCAAGTGCTTGATTTGGTAAAATCATAAGCTTTAGTTTTCGGTCCCTGCTCAAATTTGCATCAGCGAACTTCATAAATGCGCGTTCCTTGTAGTCCCTAGACACTAGGGTGTAGAGTTTATCCTTAAATCTTGTCTTCAAAGAATCTTGTGGAATAAATACCCCATCCTCAATCTGTAGTTTTGATAGATACTGCTCGTACTTTGGCAAGATCCATTTGATCAATGCACCGCCTGCAACCAGTGGCACAATCAGCGCCAAAGTACTCATCACAACATATTCATTAGAAAAATCACCCTCTATCATCACCTTAAAAAGTGATGCATACCAAGCAGGTGGTAAAAGATACGTCCACCAACGAATATGAATAACAATCTGAAAATCAACGAATTCAAATATTCGACCTACTAACTGATAGGAAATCATAGTCACCACTGATAGTGCAATCTGAAATACATTGATAATATCCTTGAGCTTCTCACCACTAAAACGTTCGAGTAAAAGGCTATAGAGGATTGTCGTAATAAAGACAATAAAAAGTGAAAGTAAGACAAGCATAATTGCAAATCCAATAATGACCTTGTAGCCAAACTGCGAAGTCATTATGCCTATAGAGATTAAATTTAGGGCTAAGAATAAACTGATCATATAGTATATAACATGGATCAATCTAGCAGCATTCATCGTCTCTAAGCTGACGGGTTTTGTTAGAATAATATCTTTATCTCGTGTATCAAGTAGTACGCTTGAAAAATCGGATATCATAAACATGACCATGAAGAACAAATCCATGGAGGTGATAATTGCCACTTTGTAGAACAAGTCAAACGGTACCAGCATCACCATGCCCATAAAAAATCCAAAGAATCCCTGCATGAGCAAATTTGCTTTCATTCCTGTGAGCTTATTTTTCTTACCGCGATCAATTGCACTTGCCTTTCGATCATCAATGGTCAATTTAAGGGCCAGAATTGTGATGAGGTCCTCAAAGTTGACTGTGGTCTTGTTAAAAAGAGGCTTTAATTTAAGTAGTATCTTGATTAATAAAAAATCCTTTTTCATATTACACCTCTTGTTGCATGATGTAATCCGATGCTTGACTTTCCTGCATTTCACACAATACTATCGTATCCACAAGTGATTTTGCAATTACTTCATGCTCATTAAATCCTGTGAGCTGATTGAAAATATCTTGAAGTGAGCCTTCTTTGCTCAGGGTTTTCAAGGTTTCAAAATTGCCATCTGCAGCAATTACCCCCTTGTTTAATACAATAATTCGGTCACTGATTTTCTCCACCACTTCCATGATATGTGAGGAATAAAATATAGTCTTACCCTGATCTGACAAGCGTTTAATCATCTCCTTGAAAACCATAACACTATTTGCATCAAGACCACTGATGGGTTCGTCAAAGAACAAAATGTCGGGGTTGTGAATAAGACTAGATATGATAAGCAGCTTTTGTTTCATCCCCTTTGAGTATGATGAAATTCTGTTGTAGAGGGCATCTTTAATGCCAAAGAGTTCAAACATCTTTTCAGCCTTGAATTTTACGAGTTCTGAATCAAGTTTGTAAAGCTCTCCAATAAAAGTTAGGTACTCATAGCCTGATAAGCTATCATAAATCACTGCCACTTCTGGGACATAACCTATGCGCTGTTTGTATGAAACCGAATCTGATTTAATATTCTCACCAAAGATCTCTACTTCCCCTTCATAATTTTGAATCATTCCCAACATGATTTTTACAGTTGTACTTTTTCCAGCACCATTTGGACCAATATAACCAATAATTTGACCAGGTAGAATTTCAAGATCAATCCCTTTTAATACATAATCCGTTTTTTCACTGTACTTCATTTTTAAGTCTGTCATTTTAATCACGGCATTCATTTTTTGTCTCTCCTATGTAATCATTTGATATAATTGCTACATTTGATATAATTGTAACATTTATTACTTATGAAATTCATCGTTTTTAATTAAAAAAGTCTTAATCAGTGGCTACAAGATAAATCATACCCTGGCCTAAATGAGAACCAATGGTATAAGATTAAAAAGACCCTGGGCTAAGCCCAAGGTCTTTATTTGTCATAACTTTATTGTCAAATTATTTTTTGAAGATTCCTAGAGGTTTACCAACTGGTAAGAATTCTCTTCCGAATGTATGGTTTAATACATTTGCAGCTGAACCATAGAAACCAACTAAAGAAATGAAGAACTCACTCCAAGCAGCAATTACATGACCGATTTCAATGCCCCAAATAACACTCATACTTAAACCTAAGAACAAGAAGTCAATGAGCACAAAGATGATCATTAATACTTTGTTTGTCTCAAAAGAACCAATCGTCATGTAAATAGAGAAAATTAAATATCCCAAGAATGCAAAACCTAATTGCTTAACGTCTGCAGTTTGAGCCATTTTTTCACCAAAAACACCATTTGAGATCATCCAAGACATTGCCACTGCTAACCAGAATAAGCTGTAAGCCCCAAAAGCAGTCGCACCGAATACGTTACCTTTTTTCGCATCGTTTAAGCAAGCATAAACTTGAGCCAAAGCGCCTAAGAATATTGCCCAAGGAATGATGAATGATGTTCCAGTAGTCCAACCTAATTTTTGTGTCGATGCAACGAAAGTGATCATTGCAAGTCCGAACAATCCTAATGCAGATGGGTCTGCCGTAAAGATTTTTCTTTCATTTTGATTCACGGATGTTTCCTCCTAAAATTTATTGTCCATTAACAATACTGCCCGTCATAGATTATCATATATGGGTTAAAAAATCAATGCTTGTAGCATATCTTTTAAACGAATTTGGTAGACTTTTTGAATAAAAAAGCGTATATTTGAGTATAAATTAATCAATACAGATAGAAAGGGTGATTTCAAATGAATATAGCAGCATTTTTAGATATAGATGGTACACTCTACAGAAATTCATTAATGATTGAGCATTTTAAAAAACTTGTAAAATACGAGGTTGTTGACCCTGGCATTTGGCACACCAGTGTCAAAGAAGCTTTTGTAGAGTGGCGCAAACGCGTTGGCGAATACGAAGACTACATGCTTGAACTCGTGGATATTTATTATGAAGCCCTAAAAGGCAGACGCGCTGCTGACCTTGAGTTTATTTCAAATCAAGTCATCAATTTAAACGGCGATATTGTTTACAAGTACACTCGTAATAGAATCCTTTGGCATCAACAACAGGGGCATAAAGTCTTTTTTATTTCTGGTAGTCCTTCTTTTTTAGTTGAGAAAATGGCATTAAAATATCAAATTGATGGTTTTCGAGGTACGGATTATTTAACAGATGATCAAGGGCGTTTTACTGGTGAAGTCGTTCCCATGTGGGATTCAGTCAGTAAAAATAAGGCCATTGAAGATTTTGTAAAACAATATGATATTGATTTAAGTCAAAGTTATGCTTATGGGGATACCAACGGAGACCTTTCCATGCTTTCACTTGTTGGACACCCTGTTGCAATCAATCCTGCAAAAGAATTAATTCTCAACATCAAACATTCACCAAGACTCAAGGAGAGTGCTACGATTATCATAGAACGTAAAGATGTCATCTACAAGCTTGATGCAGATGTGGAGATAATCCCAGAGACAGATTTATTTCTTTAATAGTTTGTAATAAGAATTGACTCTTGTAAAAACATATGCTAAAATACATTTCGGCCCCCTCTGGTAGGGGGTGTATTTTTTTATTAGGAGGCTTTTTAATGATTACAAACATCAAGAACCATATGCACTGGTCCTGGATTATTATTATTTCGTTTTTTGTTTTAAGCACATTAGACATTCGCTTTGGCATTTTAGGTATTCTATGTATGACGATGCCATTAATCCATGCAATTCGCGGACATGGTAAGGTCCACTGTATCAAATATTGTCCTCGTGGTTCATTCCTTGGACGTTTTTTAAATCGAATTTCTCTTAACCGTTCACTCCCCAATTTTATGAAGAGTAGAACTTTTAAAAACATATTATTGTTTATTATGGCTAGTGTTCTTTTATACGCCCTATATCACACCCAAGGAAATCTATTAAAGCTGTCCCATGCTTTTTATCGTTTTATGGGCATTTCATTTCTCGTCGGCATTACCCTTGGAATTTTATTTAAGCCCAGAAGCTGGTGCGTTGTTTGTCCGATGGGTCATGCCACCACGATCATCAAAGAAATTCAACTGTCCTCTTCGGTCATTAACAAGACTAAAGGGGAATCTCCAAGCACACGTTTTTGATATACAAAGTATTAATTGCAAATGAAAAGCACATTTTCGAAGGCTCGAACATGTGCTTTTTTAAGGATTATGCTTAAATCCTATGCATTTCTTTTTTCGTCCAATCTAAAAAATGTTCATAGTTTTCAATCTCAGAAGTTGCCCATTGAATCTTAAGCGCTTCATGCTTTAATGTCATCAGTGCTTCTGGTTCAAGTTCAAAGGAAAACTCATGAGATGCATTCCCGACAAAATGTACCTTGTAGGCATTTAAATCAGTCTCAGTCACCTTGCAGCGTATCATACCGCCATCATTATAAACCTCTATCCAAGTTGAAAATCTATCATATTCTCTAGCATAACGCGTTACACTTGATGTCATACCAGTGCCACATGATTTAGTGATGCCAACGCCGCGTTCAAAAGTCCTGACATAGAGCTTGTCATTTCCTAAAATAGTGCAAAAATTCACATTGACACCTGCCTCAAATGGTGACTCAACACCATTTGCAAAGGTGCCAATACGCGTCAACACATCATCACTTGGAATATCTTGACCTGTAAATGTGACCACGTGGGGATTTGAAACAGTAAAAAACTCATATCCATAGTTATATTTAGACTTAAATTTATCTTCCAGCACACTTGCTGCATCTGTATGGCCAAAAGCCTTAACATTGTTGAGCAAAATCTCAAACCCCTCCAAATAGGGACTGAAATCCGAAACCCGCTTCACACGATAATCTGCCTTCAAGGTTTCAACCATAATTTCATCACGCTTCATATCGTCGAGGACATATCGTCCAAAACATCTTAAGCCATTACCACACATTAAAGCTTCACTGCCATCTGCATTAAATATTCTCATTTGTGCATCTGCATGATCACTCTTAAGAACAAACATGACACCATCTGTGCCAAAGGCTTTACAAAGGTGTACTGCAATATCAGAACGTTCTACACCACCATTGATATATAGGTCCTGAAATCTTGTAAGTTCTTTTCTTTCATCTACAATGATAAAATCATTTCCCGTACCTTGCATCTTGTAAAAGATCATCTTATGCCCTCCTTTACTCCACTCTTTGAATCGTCTTTAATTCGTAGACATCTTTACGAATGGATCTTGTAAGTGGTAACTGATTTCTAATATAGTTGACCTCTCCAAGATCTATCTCACCAAACAAGTAACCTTCCTCATCGTTAAGACGACCAATTACATCCCCCCAAGGGTTAACAACTATTGAATTCCCATAAGAGATATAATTGGAATCATAATCTCTTGCTGGTGCGCATCCCACAGTAAAAACCTGTTGATCAACAGCCCTGGCTCTGAATAAAAGCTCCCAGTGGGCAGGTCCAGTGGTCATGTTAAACGCTGCAGGATAGACGAGCATCTTTGCCCCTTGATCTGTCATGAGTCTTGCAAGTTCTGGAAACCTTACATCAAAACAAATTGCAACGCCAATCTTCCCATATTCGGTATCAATTACAGTCACAGATTCTCCAGCGGTTAATGTCTCTGCTTCTCTAAAGTATTGACCGTTAATGATATCAATCTCAAACAAGTGCATTTTACGATGCTTGCCAATCTGTTTGCCATTTGGATCAAATACATAAGTGGTGTTATAGAGTTTATTGGCATCGATTTCGGGCATTGACCCTGCAATCACATATACTTTTTTTGCTCTGGCAATTTCAGCCAGTTTCTTATAGGTGTCTCCCTCAACAGGCTCTGCATATTGAGGAAATCGATGGGTTTCATATGGGCAGTTGAACATTTCAGGTAAAACCACAATATGAGCCCCCTTATCTGCCATAAAACCAATATTGTCAATTGCTTTGTCCACTGAAATTGACTTTGTTTCGCTCACCTTCATCTGGATGATTCCTAAATTAAATTTTTGCTTCATTTGTCATCACCTCATCTATGATTTGACCAATGGCACTGTCTACCTCAGATAGACGGTCCTTCAATGCCACATGGTCTGTGCCATCGAATTTAATATGATTTCTAAGGGGTATTCTAAGATTTTTAAATATCAGACCAAGTGTCAGTTCTGTGCCCAAGTACTGGTTTTCATAGGCTCTAGCGCCCCCTAGTGAAACGATGATCCCAGTACCCTTTCCAAAATTTTTATCTGGATTTGCATAAATTGAAGTTATCTTGGATTCATCAATGCCTAGACCAGATACGAAGGGCTTTTTATGTGTAAAATCGCACATGAATATCATTTGACATCTGTCGATTAATGTCTTTAAAAGACTTGTCACGTTGTTCATATAGACTGGCGAAATGAAAATTACATGTCTGTGCCTTTTAAAAGCCTCATAGACCTGTGACATATCATCATTAAAGACACAGCTTGCATAGTTTCGATTGCAATAACCGCAATCTGTACAGTGTGCAATCTTAAGTTCATTGACATCAAAGTAGGCCACAGAAAAACCCTTTTCCTCAAACGCCGTTTTGAGACGGTCGCTAAAAAAGGCAGAATTGCCACGTTTTCTATGACTCCCCATAATCATCATGACTGATTTACTCATTTTAATTCTCCAAATCTACAACATCTTTAATCGCATTGATTAAGACATCATTTCCTGCAATGACATTGTACTTCTGATTTTCCTCTGTCATATAGAAAGAACCACCTGCTTCAGTGATCATGAGCATGCCAGCTGCCATATCCCATTTTGCAAGCCTTAGTTCCCAAAAAGCATCTAGAACGCCAGCCGCCACTAGACATAAATCATAGGCTGCAGCGCCCAGTCTCCTGGTGCCCTTAATTAAAGGGGTCATTTTCCTTATATTATCACCATTATTATTTCTGGCAGTTGCACGATCATAAGGAAATCCAGTGCCAACGACAGCCTTGTTTAATTGCGTACATGAAGAACTTTGAATTCGTTCATGATTTAAATAAGCGCCACAGCCTCTTTCAGCATAAAACAACTCATCCAGCATGGGGACATAGACCACACCAAAAACTGGCCCTTGGTCATCCCATCTGGCGATGGATACGGCAAATATTGGATGACCAATACTGTAATTTGTCGTACCATCCAGTGGATCAATAATCCACTGATATTTATTGTCATGGCCCTTCGTCAGCTGAAGCCCCTGTTCTTCAGAAAGTATTTCATCCTCTGGGAACATTTGCTTTAATTGGTCTACAATATATTGATCACACTTCATATCCACTTCAGTGACAAAATCCACAGCACTACTCTTTGTTTCAATTTTGAAAGAGCCCGTCCTAAAAGAGGCTCTTTGAATTTCGCCGGCATTTTTAGCAATTGTAACCACACCTTCATAAATCGAACTAATGGCAGGATTTAATTGAATTTCTTTATTTAACATGATTCGCTCCCTTTTGGCATATTGCTCGATTTACCTGTAATATGCGCTGGCGTGACTTCTATGATCATCGTTTCCTTGAAACTACCCTCAGCATACTTATAGCCACCCTCTCTATAATCAGATGAATATTTATCAATAAAAGCCTTAAGAGGTGGTACAGTCTCTTCACCTTCTATCAGTTTAGCTTGACCAAATAGAGTCACACTTTCATAAAAGCTCGTAAAGCGTTCTGCTATCAAACCATGTGTTGCCACAATATTGAAGCTAACTTTTGGATTCTTTAAGATGGCTTCAAGCTTTGCACCAACTTTTGCACAATGTACATAGAGCTTACCTTCAACAAAAACATAATTTACAGGGACACCATAAGGATAACCTGTTGAATCCAATACACTTAAAACACCGTATTCGCCTGTTTTTAAAATTTCATTCAAGCGATCCTCTGACATTTCCTTTTCTTTTCTTCGCATTTCTTTAAACATGTTATCCTCCTTTATAGATATGGTTATCCACACTTTTAACGGGTTTACACACATTTTCTGTGGATAAGTCACGGTTTTTTTTAATTTAACTCACAAGTTTAGGCATCTACACACAGGTTAATCCACAGGGCAGAACCTGTATTAATGATACACTCTAATTTCTGATATTTCAACATTTTAATAAATTGTAAATTCTCCATTTATATGTTTAAAATGAGTATAAAATGGAATGAATATAACGTATAATAAATAAAACTTACTTGGAGGCAAATCATGAGAGAAAATATTACAATGGGCGGTAACCCAATTAAACTGTTAGGAAACGAAATTAAAGTAAATGATAAAGCACCTGATTTTTCAGCTGTTAATAAAGACATGACCCCATTCCAGTTTTCGGACTTAAAGGGCAAACTTAAAATCATCAGCGTTGTTCCTTCTGTGGATACAAAAATTTGTGAATTCCAAACCATTTCATTTAATGAAGAAGCAACAAAGCATCCTGAGGTTGTGGTTCTTACCATAAGTGTGGACTTACCTTTTGCTCAACAGAGATTCTGTGTGGCTAACGACATCGAGAATTCAATTGTTGTTTCAGACCACAGAACACTTGATTTTGGTATGAAATACGGTTTTGCAATTGACAATATTAGACTGTTAGCAAGAGGAATTGTCGTGGTAGACCAAGATGATACCGTTAGATATGTGGAATATGTTAAAGAAGTCGGTACCCATCCAGATTATGAAAAAGTACTCGAATTCGTAAAAACATTATTATAAAAAGAAAAACAGAGGGTATTCTCACTAAATTTGAGAATACCCTTTTTTTATATACAACAAAATTTGAGCCAAAAGCTGTGATGAGGAATAATAGGCCTCAAACAGAATTGTTTTGAGGCATCAAAGATGACTCAAATGTTGTTAACCCTCTTTAAAGATTCAAGATGAAGGGCACCAAAATCGGCACCAACATTGAAAGAATCAATCCTGTCGTAAAGGAGAGGATTGCCGTTTCTGAATTGGTATTCTTTGAAACAATGGGCAAAGTCGTATCCATAGCAGTTGCGCCTGAAGGTGCAATAGCTTCAGCAAATCCAATGTATTTTGCTATAATGGGTATACTCATAATAGCTAAAATCTCCCGTATGACATTTGTCAAAAAAGAGAGCACAGAAAGTTCCGAGCTGTAGGGCGCAATGATGATTGCTGAAAGAGAATACCACCCAAAACCTGCACCAATTGCACCAGACTCATTTAATGGATATCCCAAAACGCCCCCTAAAATAATTGAACCTAAAATACTCCCTGATGCCACGCCAAGCGGTACGAGAACGAACATAGGACCGGATTTCTTAATATCCTTAAAGATATCCTTATTCTTACCGATGTCCATTCCCACAAAAAAGAGCAAGAGGCAAAGCCCAATGTTAAGCATATAGTCTGTCATACCATAAAAGTTTTCAGGGATAAATAATCCCATAATGATTCCCAGAATAACAACACCAATAATCCTTAATGTCATGATCGCACCTCTTTCTTAACCAATACTTTGAGAAGGGTTTTTCTAAAAAACCAGACCCCAAATACACTACAGATTACTGAAACCGCTGCAAATAGGGTTGCATGTATTCCAAGTTTTAAGAAGGCGTTAATCACGCGATCATCCATACCAATTCTGAGGCCCATTGTAAAAAGTAAAATAAAGAGACAGATTAACTGAATATGTTCAAGTTTATCAAATAGCTTTTGAGAGACGACACCCCTATAGCTTAAAAAACCACCTAATATAAGTAAGAGCAGATACAATAAAATACTAGTCATAATACTTCTCCTTTATCGGCAAAATTTCTACATATCTAAAAGCCTTGTTCTGGTGGTCATATAGGATTTTACATGGATATATTTCCACACCACTCGCCAGAGCTTGATAGAAGGTTTCGTAAAATTTGGGATCTGTAGTGCGATTAGGCTCAAATTCTGAGGCTTCGCTTAAAACAAGAATGAGTACAGCACATCTTGTCCCTGCATCCGCATTTTTACGGAGTACCATAAGTTCCTCCAGATGTCGGCGTCCACGATCTGTAGGGGCATCTGGAAACTTAGCAAGACCATCTTCAGAAAGTGAGCACCCTTTGACTTCTATCCAAATGGTTTCATCACTTTCAGTTTTAACCTTAAAGTCCAGTCTTGAATGTCCTATCTTTACTTCGGCTTTAATTTCTTTTAATAAGCCAAAAGGTGAGAGGCCCTTTTTTAGCAATGATTCCGCTAAATATCTATGATAGGCAGAATGAACCAAAATCCACTCATCCTTTTTCTTTGCAAATACCATATCCCATTTGGTTTTACGTGTTTGACTCAAAACAGGTTTAATCAAGCAAGCATTGTCTTCAAACAGTAATTCTCTCAGTCGACCTGGATCATGAACATGAACCAGTTCAACATGGCCATCCAGCATAACTTCTGACAGGTACCGATTAGGACGTTTTTTAAAGGTTCCCGCTTGGAGGGTTTCTATGGTTAATAGAACCTTACTTGTCGCTTCTAAGTTTGATTTTTTCGAATTCATTTAGGGCTCCTAACTATAATATCATCCCCCTTATTATACCAAAAAATAAAAAAAGAGCACTAGGCTCTTTGATTAATTTATAGCTTCTAATTTATAGCTTCTAGTTTGTAGCTCCTAACTTAATAGCTTCTAATTTGTAACATCCATCTTATAATCATTTGACTTGGTAATGATTTTCCCCTCATCCGTCAAAAGCTCAATCTTAATCATGTCTTCCTTGTTGATACTGCGTTCAATGATGACCTCATTTTTATCCACAAAATCAAAGGGGACAGACGTGTTATTGACATAGAGCGTCATGGTTTGATAAAAGTTAACACCAGAAATGATTGTGTTTTCAGCATTCACTTCCGCCTTTTCAATTTTAATGCTGTTTAGAGCTTCATTGTAGGTATCATTCTTCTCATCAATCCAAGCACTGTAATTAGCATCATATTTTTTATTGGTCCAATTCTCATACAATAGATGATATTTTGCCATGATCAACTTATAGGCTTCATCAGATGGCTTAACTTTTTCACCTTCACCATTAATGGCATAGGTTCTTAAAATCAGGGGCATTTCTTTGGAGATTGTCGCCACTTCTTTCATATAGTTCGGCATTTCGAGCCCTAGTTTTTCAAGGAGAAAAGCCGACATAAAGGAAGCGTTCATTGGTTCTTTCGCTTCTTCTGTTTGACTGTAATTGGACCACAAGACATAGGGTACTGCCATAATTCTTAAATCTTGCTGAAGCTCACTGCTGCTTTCATAGCCAATATAACCAGATTCTCTATAAGCTAGGTAGTCATCACCAAGCATGGGCAAGTGGTCTCCATAAAATAATATCACAGTGGGTTCATCACTCTTTTTAAGATAATTGACCAATCGGTTGAGTTCGATATCTGTATAGTATAAGCCCTGCACATAATTCTTAAGGAAGTAATTGCTGTCATCACTCAGTTTGGTTTCAACATGAACATTGATTTGGTCATCCTCAAACCTGAAGTTACCATATGGCCCATGATTTTGCATAGTAACAGTCATATTGAAAACTGGGGCTTCTGTATTTTCTATCGTTTTGATAATTTCATCCGTTATATATTTATCTGAGGTGTAACATCCATAGAGTTCTGGCTGATCCATATACTCAATTGACTTAAATGTATTAAATCCCATGTCCCTATAGACACCTACTCGATTATAGTACCAAGACATATAGGGATGAATTGCAATTGACTCATAACCTTGATTTCTAAATATTGTCGCAAGTGAAGGAATTGGTGACTTAATCTCATTTGGGTAAACCATGTACCAGTCACTTGAGAAATTTTTTAGCGTCATGCCAGTTAAAATCTCAAACTCAGTATTTGATGTCCCTCCTCCGATTACCGGTACATACATTTCACCATGTATACTTTCATCCTTTAAAGCTTCAAAATGCTTAAGGGGATTTTCGCTTATTTTAAGTCCCATCTTATTAATGTCCCAAAAGGCTTCGCTTTGAATAATGATGACATTGGGTTTCCGCTCGGAAGCGAGTGTCGCACGATCGTTATTATAATTTGCTATATCTGCCTTGATTTCAGCATCTGCTAATTTTAGTGTCGCTTTATCAAACAAAGGTTTGACTCTGGTATCATTTGACAAATGATACACAAAGCCCGTCTTCATAATATCCATATTGCTGTTATTGGTTACTTGACCAATCGCCAGAATACCAATTGCCAGGACCATTAAGGATGCAAAGGCTAAACGATGTTGTTCCAAAGTCCTCGTCTTGAGAATTTTTAGTAAAACGAAACTCAAACCGGCAAGGATAATCGCAAGAAGACCAATCATCAGTAGAGACTTTAAATTGGCTAATTGCGGCATCAATGCCCAAACTTCTTTAATTAAAAAGGCATCCTCAATATCAAGAGGTACATTTCTAAGGGCGTACTTGCCACTATTAATGGCACCAAAAATAAGCAATAAATGACTTATAAGTACCGTTGTGAGGTAAAGTCTCCTTGTGAGTACCATCAAAAGGGATGCGATTAATACAACCGTTGCAAGGTTCATAAGCATCATGTTAAAATTCGTAAATACCCAATGAGCGGTTTTAAACAAGCTCTTTCTAAGCATCCACTCATCAATGAAAATAATTGCGGCGTAAATGCCGATTAATTTCATAATAATCCATTTATGTTGATCAATCTGTTTTTTATACTTCTCTATCATTTTACCCTTCAATTTAAAGACATTCGTCCGATTTGATGATAAAATTACAAGGTATGCCTATTCTTATAATTTTACATCAGTTTAACACGATGCTAATTATATACCACTTTGAAATGGGACACAATAGACTTTCTTCTTTCTAAATAATTTTTAAGAATCGACCAGATAATCTATTACATTTACAAGTAATGGGTATAAATTACACGTTCATCAAAGGAGGTTCGTATGAAAAACCATATCCAGCGAAATTATTTTTTAGTGGGTGTATTATTTGGCCTTATGTTCCCAATCATGGCAATTACATTAGAACTTATTTTAAAAAAAC
>NZ_JBVBZF010000038.1:0-18162 GCF_057447755.1 Fusibacter sp.
ATCATAGACCACAGGGTTATTTTTTCGTACTTGATTTAGTTTTTCGTATTTGATTTAGCTTTTCGTACTTGATTTAATTTGTCATATTTACCTTATTATTTATCCGTGTCAGCAATGCCTCTTAAAAATTCCAAACTCGCTTCAAGGGCTTCCTCTTGCTGTGTTTGTTGGTCAATATCCGCAACCTGATCACCTTTTTGAAAACCGTAATCGCCAAACTGTGCATGATTGCCACCTTCTATTTCATGATAAAATGTATCATCTGGCAGATAGATTTTGTAGGCCTCGATTTTATCGATCCCCATATCCTTGCTACCGTAAATAGATGCCACAGGGAGGTCCACATCCTTTAGTGAATATTTCTCGCCGCCTGGGTAAGATCCCCAGAGCATTAATCCCTTAAGACCTGAATTCGAATACTGCTTCACATAACTTGCCGCCATAGCGCCACCCAAAGAATGTCCAGCGATGACCCATTCCTTGTCGGATCTTTCCTTTAATATCTTGCTTGCCGCATTCATATCAAAGATGGCAAGATTAAGGGGCATCTTTACCTCGATGACCTCATAACCATTTTCCGCAAGTTTCATTAAGAGCGGTGCATAGGCCTCCGGTTCCACCTTGCCACCTGGATAGAAAATAATCCCCAAGGGTTTTACCTCTCCAGTTGGAAAAAAGACGATATTCTTACCACTTAAGACCGTCACTTTGTCTGTACTCTGCATATCCTTCATAGCTGTCGCTTTAGGTGCATAATCAAACTGCGTCCATATATAAAATCCTAATCCTAATAAAACCAGGCCTATAATCACAATTATTAACAATCTTTTTATGACTTTATTCACACATAATCCTCCTCTTTTTCACAATTAAAGTGTGACTTTTGTGGATAAAAGACCACTTACCCACAGGTTATCCACATTTCCATACTTTTATACAGGACTTATCAACAATTTTAGAAATTCAACAAGTTGTATCTCCACAGCCATGTCAACAACAATATATTGAGTATTCCTTGAACTCTAAAGATAAAAACCATGGCACCTGTCCATCTAAAATCGGTATTGCCACGTTGAATCATAATCCAATTTGGAATTATCAACACTATCCCCACCACACTAAAGATCCTAATGAAGTTGATTACGGTCATGGTCCCAAATATAACATCCCATGCATTATAATTCATTCCTGCATAAAGAATTAGTCCTATTAAAACAGAGGTGATGAGTGTTGCGATTAATATAACGGTTCTAGGTGTATCGTGAATGCGATTGACCTTCATATTCTGCCATTTTGCCATTAAAACAATCAAGCTTAAAAGATTGAAAAAGGCTGTAAATATGAGCATGACAATCTCGACAATCAAGCTTTGGTAAAAGGGCGTTCTTTTATATATGTTATTATCGATAATCAGGTATTTGAGACGACCAAGGTCATCCAGCTTAAAGACCGCATAAGTCTTGGTTTCTTCTGAATAAAAGCTGTTAGCAGCATAAGGTACATACTTGGTCTTGCCGATATATAAGCCATCTGTCTTGTTGATTACACGGATTTGGTGGATGATCTGAGTTAACTTCTCCACCGTTTCATTGGATGAATTAAGTGGCGTAAAAGCACCAATATATTTATTTAGAGAGGGTTCCTCATATTGGACATGTGCCTCTATTGGTTTCTCATTAAAATAAGCGCTGATAATTTTCTCTGCAAGAGAAGCCCTCAGCTCTGTGTTGTCCGCATTGTAAACGATGAACATGGCAAAGTTTTCTTTGGGAATTGTCAACAGTCTTGCGTTGATGCCTGGGGTGCCACCATCCTGAAAGTAAACTTCATAACCATTAATGTTCATTATACTGAAGCCAAAGCTTCTGCCTGAGCTCAAGTCATCATTTCTTACCTGTCTCTTTAAAAATTGTTCTGATAAAACCTCATCTTGACCTGAGGTCAAAACCCTTAGGAAGTTGCCCATATCTTGCATATTGGTTAAAAAGTCATCTGAAGGTAATAGCCTAGCTTGATAGCCTTTTGTTTTGGTCTTGACACCACCAAAGACATTGTAGCCCGATATTAAGGTGCCTAAGTCGTCACTTTCCTGCAGCAACACTTTTTCAGATGTTTTCATATTGAATTGATCGGCTACGATTTTCGCCATATAACTTTCATAGGACATGCCCGTAATGGATTCGATTAATATACCCGATAGCACAGCATTTACATTAGAATAAACCGAATAGAGATTCGGTTCCACAACAGGTTCAAAGGCGTATGTGTTCATGAAGCGATCTGCTTCGCTTGCAAAAGAGCCAACAACCTTTAGAGCCTCTGGATTCAAGGTTGGACGTTGGTTAATCGCCGTATTAGCCCTAACACTGGTAAGCCCTGTGGTGTGGGTTAAAATATTTTTAAAGGTAAAGGTTTCAAAACCGGGATGCTCATTTTTGTAGGAAACCGGTAAATAGGGTCCAATCACATCATCCAGTGTCAAACCCTTTGTAGACATGGCCTTAACCAGGGCATATGCCGTAAAGGTTTTTGAGATGGAGCCCGTTTGAATCACAGTCTTTTCAAGGTCCATTTTTTCATGGTTTGCCAAGTCAGACATGCCTATGGCCGTTTCAAACTCGATTTCACCATTGACAGCGATGCTCACCATCACACCTGGTGCGTTGTATTGTATCATTTCCACTTGAATGATATTTTCTAGTGATTCAGCATCCTCGCCTTGGCCCTCAGCAAAGCCCATGACCAGCTGGAGGCTCATCAAAATTCCCATTAGACCTATAATCGCAATTTTTTTCAAAACAGATCCCCTATCTATAAAAACCAAATTGGTCAGTTTTAATTGTATACTTCATGGTGATTATAACAGATTTTTGAACATTAATCATGAAATTTTTTTTAAATATAGAAGAACAAGTCTTCCTATGGTGATTTCATGGTGCTTTATGCCATAAGATCCCTTATCACACCTTAAAAATGCGCCCTCGTATAGGACCATAAGCAGTATTTCCATAATAAAACCCCATGGACCTGAAGTTTTACTTGGGTCTATGGGGTTCTTAAATTCATATTTAGAAGCTCGCAATGACTTCCTCTGATAGTTTTTTGATGATTTCCACAGCCAAATCGATGGAATCCTTATAATCGGATACCGCCGAAAAACCATAATGTGTATGTGCATATCGTACAGGAGTCCCTAAAACAATACATGGGACGTCATATACTTGCGTTTGGATGAGTGCACCATTTGTACCGCCACCCTCTCGAACTGCTTCTTGATATGGTATTTGCGTTGCCTTTGCCGTATCAATCGCCATTTTTACAAATCTAGGATTAGACACCATGGTCTTATCCACATGTCTGATTTGAGTCCCTTTTTTTAGGGCACCTTGAGCATCATAGGCATCTCTGAAAGTATCATCAGCTGGTGTACCCTCGAAAACAATGGCGATATCCGGTTCGATTCTTTGGGCGTTTACCTTGGCCCCTCTGCCACCGATTTCCTCTTGAACTGAAATGGCACCCACCACATCAATTGGAAGGTCCATTCCCTCTATTGCTTTGAGGACTTCAACAACACAACCACAACCCAGACGGTTATCAAAAGCCTTTCCAAGCATTATGCCCATTTTCTCATTATATGAAAAAGTCACATCGGGAACAATCGGTGCCCCTAGGACGATTTTGAAATCATTCACAGCCTCTTCATATGAAGTGGCGCCAACGTCGATTACCATGTCACTGATTGGAATCAGTTGATCCGGTCCAGAGCTAAAGTGTGGCGGTTTTGATGCAACCACCCCTTCTATATATTTGCCCTCGGCATTTCGAATGCGAACCTTGTGGGCCGCGACATTTTGGGCTGACCAAGAGCCGTTGGAAACAAATCTTATGGTACCATTGGGTCTTATGGATTGGACGATAAAAGCAACCTCATCTGAATGACCGTCCAACATCAAAACCGGTTTTTCACCACTGTGATTTTTTCTGAGGATGATTAAATTCCTCATGGAATCTTCTTGAATATCGAACTGATCCTTGCAATAATCTCTAATAACCGCATTTACATCATCTTCAAAACCAGGTGCTCCATAAGCATTTGAAAGTGCTTCAACGAACTTAATTCCCATCATACCCTCCAGCATTTAAAGTAGTTTGTAGGTTTTACCAACCTTGTCGCGATAAGTTAAATCTAGATTAATATCAATACCATCTCTGATGCCTGCCTCCTCTAAAATACCGCGAACGGTCTCAAATGCAAGCTCAGGAAAGTTATTTTCCTTGCTTAAATGGGCTAATAATATGTGTTTTACTTTGCCAAAGCCAATGATTTCTCTGGCAATATAACCCGCATCCTCATTGGATAAATGGCCGTATTCACTTAAAATACGACGCTTCAAATACATGGGATATGGACCGACCTTGAGCATTTCAATATCGTGATTGGACTCAATCATCAAGAGATCACTGTCCTTGAACTTTTCCACAACTTCATCAGAAATGGTGCCAAGGTCAGTGGCAATGGCAATTTTTTTATTGCCATGCATAAGTGCATAGCAAAGTGGATCAACTGCATCATGAGAAATTCTCGCCGATTGGACAAAGATATCGCCAATTTCGATGTTATCTATGCGATCATACAAATGAAGCAAGTTCATGTCGATCTCGCCAACCTTGTTCTTAAGGGCTTCCCAGGTCTTTACAGTGACATAAAGCGGAATCTTATGACGACGCATTAAGACACCCACACCACTAATATGGTCTGAATGCTCATGTGTCAAAAGAATGCCGTTGATTTGATTTATATCCACATCTATGTTGTTTAAGGAATTCTTTATATAGCGTCCACTCATCCCCGCATCCACCAAAAGCTTGGTCCTTTCAGATGCGATAAACTGACAGTTTCCTGAACTGCCACTGGCCAATGAACAAAAAAACAATGACATATTGCCTCTTTCTATTGTGTCTCAGAAACCGCTTGAACATAATAGGTCACACCAGTTTCCAAGGTGATTTTATAGTAAGGCAAGGCCTCACCAGATACGAGGTCACTCACGAGCAAACTGCTATCGTTAAGCTTGTAACCGATTGCAATCTCTGTGATGATATCCCCTTTTTTAAAGTTCAACATCAATTCATATAATGCTTTATCTACAGAAATTATATCATATTTGGACTGAGTATTGTTATCAATAATATTTAACCATTTCCGCTTAAAGCCCACCAACTGATCGCCTTTAAAGACGAAAATCATGGCAGAATCGTCTAGGAAATAGTCCTTGTGGACCTGTTTAACACATACATAGGTCAATTGATCTTGAACGGCATAATGCTCTATGGCATAATTCTGATCCAAGTTTAAAGTCAACAAGAAATCATCACAAATCGTTTTGAGTTCCGATGCATTCTTAAGCTGATCAAAGGGAAGGTTTATGTCTATATCAAACAAGTCCACCTTTGGTCTATAGGCGTTTTTAAAGTACTCAAGCGTCGTACCCGTCAAAAGGACGGTCTTTCCCTGTGAGGTATATTCATAACCATCATACTCATAGAGGTCTCCCAAAAGGGTCTTGAGCTCGAACTCACCATAAGTATCATATTCAACATTTAGCGACGTCACCTGTTTTGGAAACTTCAAGGTCTTTGGTGAGATCATAACACCCTTTTTCTCATAAAGGGCACGTATGTTGTCTATTTTTTCAGCTTGCTCTTTCTGAAACGTCCTCTGTTCGTTGACGATCATTATTCCCAAGAGAATATTCGTCACCAAGAGGACTGCGATTAGAATGGTTTTAATTCTTGGCCAATCCATAATACTTCCTTATCTATATGACGTAATGACATCCCCAGTATAGGCATCAAAGATATAAGTTCTACCACTTATATCTACCACCCAAACGGGAATCATGTGCGTTTCATCAAGCTGGTAATAATTCATTTCAATCTTTGAAATGGCACTTCTTATAGAGAAATAATACTGGATGCTGTTCATTGAGGCATCATAAATATTATTGTCTTGAAGGTAGTATATACTCACCTCTAAGAAGTTACTGGTAATGCATTCATCAATATCAAACATTTTATCATAATCAAGAGAACGCTCTAAAATGGCATCCCCAATAAAGGATTTAACATTTTTGGTAATGTTCAAGACCTGATCGCCTTTGACGATTACCTCAATATCGGATTTTAAATTCGATTTGGGAACGACCTCATAATTGCCAAGTTTATAGTTAAATGAAAAGATGTGCTTTAAAACACCATCCACAGACTCCGATTGATAGCTTACTAGGTTTACGCCACTTGGCAGTACGCCAAACTGTTCAAGCTCACCACATGCAAGTGAGAGCGCGCCTGCCACTGAGAGATCACCATTTTCGTTTCGCTTGTATTTTTGACTGTAGGACACCACACCTTCAGGTGTAATCGTGAGAGCCTTATCGCCATAACCGTACATAAAAATAACGGAACCGTTGATATCCTCAAGGCGTTTTATAAAGTCAAACCGGTTGCCAAACACTGCTTTTGCAACTTCTCTAATCTGATCATCGAACTGGTCTGAATTAAGATTCACCTCATTTTGAACTTCTAAGTTGGGGACCAAATAATCGTACTGATATGGAATCAAAGTATAATTGAGGTAGTTCTCATTTTCACTTACTGTGCTCTCAAGACTAAAGCGATCACTCACCTTACGGTATTCTATATACTCCATGGCTTGGAGGGAACCGATTAGTTCCGGAATATCGTGGGTGAAGGTCATGCTTTGAAACTTGTAATATTTCTTGGAAGCCTCATCATATACGTAGAGCACTTGAGGTTCATCACTTATGATGAGATACTCTGTTGGCACAAAAGACGCCATTTCCGCAGGCAGTTGTCCAATCCCATAGAGTTCAGCAAGGTCCGATAAGCGCAACTCAAGAGGCATCTTCAGTAAAATACTCTTTGTTGAAAATGCCTCTACATATGTTTTTTCATCAATAATTTCAAAACTCTCATAATTGTTCAATGTGGAAAAAATATATGGCTGAACATTCGCCCAAATCTGATTTCGAATATCTTGATCATATACCTTCGTATATGACATACCCCCAAAGCTAACAAAATAACTTTGGGGGTTAATATACGAGTTTATGCTAACCGTTTTCAATTCGTTATCACTATTTTTAGCGATATTCGTTTTCAAGCCATCGTATAATACCCACCTGCTTAAAATAAGCGACATGAAAATTAGACTAATGAGAGCAATAGACTTAATACGCTCTTTCAATGTATTACTCCTTATTTCACTGTATTATCATTGATGCTGATGGCTGGTGATAGTGTTTTCAAAGTGTCATCTTCCTTTACGACTTCGAAAACCATCTCTTTGATAAAAACACCATTTTCATCATTAAATCTCAATTTATATTTTCCAACTTCAAGCTTGCCAATTTCTTTTAGATAACTTGGTTTAGAAATTTGATCTTCATAAATCGTTACTTCAAAGAGGCTTAAATAAGAGGCTTGAATCTGTTCAAAATTCTTTTTAAGGTCTGTTAAAGCCGTTTTATTACTGTTCCACTTTTTGAAAGCTTCTTGGACTTCCTTTGTTGCTTTGAGAAGATTTGCTTCCGAAAGTGTTTCTAATTTATATTTCTTATTTGCAGATGCAATTTCTGCATTTAAGGCATTGATCTTATCGACTGTTTTAAAATACTCATTGATAATACCTGTTTCTACCTTGTAATTATCATCTTCCTTGTCTTTTAAACTTACCTCGGCAACTGTATAAATCGCAGAAGGTGATTCTTTTAAAAGCGCACTTGATGACAATTTAATAATCGGTACATTTAAGTTTTTATCAAGTTCTTCTGAGAAGGGAAGCTTGTCTTCTAGTTTTACAAGTGTCAATGACAATGGATGATCCTGTACATTTGTCTTTGCCTTAACACTGATATTCACATTTAAAAAGACTGACTTATTCGCATAGAGAACATCCGTCGTCGGTTCTCCAATTATGAGCTCCTCGCCTGAAATCATGGGTGCCTGTTTGGTCTCTAAACCAAAGCACAACCCTATATTCAATATGATCAGCAGACTCAACGCCATGCTCAATAATTTACGCCCCATTTTAAAGATTCCTCCACCGTTCGCTTTAATTAAACTTATCACTCTACAATTATACAACATCATTATTACAGTAAGATTACATAAGATTTAAAATGACATTACACATTTAAAGTCTCATTAAAGGGAAGGGAAATTGTGACTTTTGTCCCAAAGCCATACTCTGACGTTATACCTATCTTTCCGTGATGTGCCTCGACGATTTCCTTGGCGATTGAAAGCCCTAGACCAGTTCCGCCAAGTGCTCTCGACCTCGCTTTATCCACACGGTAAAAACGCTCGTAAATTCTCTCGAGGTCCTCTTCGGGAATACCCATACCAGTATCGGTGACTACGATGTCGAACCATTCTGGCGTCTCACCTAATCTAAGGTCGATTTCTATGGTCCCGTCATCCCCAGTGTATTTAATGGCATTCGATAATATATTGAGAACAACCTGTTCAATCTTATCGTAATCAAACATCGCAATCATTGGATTTTCAGGCAATTGTTTGATTATGGTCTGACGTTTCTGGTCAGCTGTTACCTTGACCTTCAAAATACAGCTGTTGATCATTTGATTTAGATTATATTCACTCTTTTTAAGTCTTACAGCATCCGAGTCAAAATTACTGAGTTCTAGAAGGTCCCTAACAAGTCGTGACATACGGTCTGCTTCTGTATTGACAACCTCAAGAAAGGTGCGCTGCATCTCTGGATCATCCACAGCGCCATCTAAAATCGTTTCTGTATAGCTTTTGATACTGGTAAGTGGTGTTTTTAGCTCATGTGAAACATTGGCAACAAACTCACGTCTCATATTATCAAGGCGTTCTTCTTCCGTAATATCTTGAAGTACAAAAACTGCCCCAACTTTAACAGACCGTTCGTCTAAGAAGGGCGCAAAATTCACTTTTAAAACACGTTGATTGTACTTGACATTTTTAGTGCCTATGCCGTTGGTCAATCTACCGGAGTTGTAAATGGACATCAAATCCCCAATAATGTCTTGGTCCAAGACCTCATTGAATCCCAAGAGTTTAAGGGCCTTAGGATTGTGGTGGATAACGTCCCCCTTCTCATTGATGGCCACAAGACCATCTTCCATATAGTTGATAATGGCTTCAAGCTTACTCTTCTCTCTAGACACCTCACTAATACCCTTTTTCAGCTCCAGGGTTAAAAAGTTGAAGGTCTTTGAAAGCGTACCAATCTCATCATCTGAACGTACTTCAACCATCTGGTCGAAATTCCCCTCAGCAAGTTTGGATGCCTTGATGGTAATGTCGTTGATGGGATCTGTGATACTCTTAGAAATAATAAAGCCGATGATAATGGTCACCACAAGGGACGTCAAAATAGCCTGAAGGATGATCATACGGGTCTTGTTCAGACTGGTATAGATGTCCAATAGGTCATATCTTAAGTACATCAGTCCCACAAGTTCATCTGAAAAAATAATCGGATAGACCTTGTCCTTGGTCCTGACGTGTTCTGATACCTGTATGTTTTTTTCGACTTCCTTGCCAAGTAAGCCGTCTATCACAAGCCCATCATCCAATATATCGGATATGTCACCGTTAAAACTTTCAGAACTGGATGCGATAATTTGCTGGCTTTCTGAGTCAATTATGAAAATTTCTTCTCTAAGTCCAATATTGGCATGATTATCTATGGATGCTTGGATAAGCTCTTTATTCTCCACCAGATCACGGTCCTCAATTTTAGAAAGCTCAGATATCATAATCTGAGCTATATCATCTAATCTTTCAGATGCAATGTTGAGGTTGTAATCCTCAAAGGATTGAATTATAAAGATACCGGCAATAATCATGGCAATGAACACAAGCAAGAAATAAATAATTGTAAATCTTGATCTAATGCTTGTAAACATTAAGCCTCCTGTGTTTTCATAACAAACGCCAATTGTAGGCCAAAATCGACTCAATTGGCATTCACTGAGGTTTGATTAATTCTTTTTAAAGTAGTATCCAACACCACGTTTTGTCATAATATAGGTTGGTTCACTTGAATCATCCTCAACTTTTTCTCTGAGCCTTCTCACGGTAACATCAACGGTTCTAATATCGCCAAAGTACTCATATCCCCAAACATCCTTCAAAAGCTGTTCACGGGTAAAAATTTGATTGGATTGTGTTGCCAAGAATTTAAGAAGTTCAAACTCTCTCAAAGTCAATTCAATCACTTCATTATCCTTTTTAACTTCATAGCGGTCTAAATCAATGGTCAATTTACCTGTTACGATGACATTGCTGCCACCCGAGTCCACATCAAGAAATTCCACTCTTCGGATATTTGCCTTTACACGTGCGATCAGCTCTCTCATCCCAAATGGTTTTGTTATATAATCATCCGCACCCAGCTCAAAGCCAAGCACCTTATCTACTTCTTCTTCTTTAGCGGTCAACATGATAATCGGCATATTGAAGCTCTCTCTTATTTTTCGACACACTTGAAAGCCATCTAGTTTTGGCAGCATGACATCCAACAAAACCAAATCCGGTTGAAATTGATAAACCTTTTTAAGTGCTTCATCACCATCGAATGCCGTGTCAATTTCATAGCCTTCTTTAGATAAATTAAACTTGATAATATCTGAGATCGGTTTTTCATCATCTACAATTAATATCTTTTTACTCATGTTTTCGCCCCCTTAGCGTATGGTTTTCTAATCTATTTATTGAATCCTATTTTTTGTCTTATTTGTTTGTCTTATTTGTTTACAGCTAATACCATTATATCTTATTCTTTTAAAGGTTTAAAGCCTTTAAAAAAAGGAAGTATAGCTTCAGCCTATACTTCCTTATACTCAATTTAAAATTTTACGTAATTTCTTGGGTTCTGTGGAACGCCATTTTTTCGGACTTCAAAGTGAAGGTGTGGTCCAGTACTTCTACCTGTGTTACCACTTTTCGCTATGAGCTGCCCCTTGTAAACCTTATCGCCTTTTTTAACCAAGAGCTTGCTGTTATGACCATATAGTGTAGATATGTTACCACCATGATCGATGATTACATAATTTCCATATGAACTGCTGTAGCCTGCAAAGGTTACAACGCCGCCATCAGCAGCCTTAATATCTGATCCAACTGGTAAGCCAACATCTATACCCTCATGGCGTTTACCCCATCTCCAACCGAATTCAGATGTAACTGATCCCCTTGAAGTTGGTTTAGAAAGGACACCAGTTCCCATTCTTGGCGGTGGATCTTTCGTACCCTTGTAAACCACTTTGTCAACTGGTTCAGAAATTAACGTTTCTTCAACGATGATTCGTCCGATTTCCCTACCGTTTTGACGTGTCACCTTAGCGACAACTGCCTTTTCACCTAGAACACCTTTGACTTTGGTCTTAGATTCATCCTTATAGAGTGAGCTGGTTTCCTCGTAAGTGACGTTAAATGGTACTTCTGTATTATAAGCCGCTTGCTCTACTGTGCAAACGCTAATTAACGGTTTTGGTACAACCAAACTAATCTTTTGACCAATTTGCAATGTTTCAGGTTTTACAGTTGGATTTGCCTTCTCTAAATCCGAAGGATTAATGCCATAGTAATTTGCAATCACCCAATAGTTTTCACCTTTTTGAACTTCATGTAATTTCTCTTCTTTAGTGCCTTTTATAATGAAAGCAAGCGCTGCTTCCAATTCATCATAACCACTAAACTTCGTAATATCAACGTAGCCTTTAACAACTTCTACCTTTTCGCTGAAATAAGCATCTAATATTTCAACTTCTGTGTTGCTTGTATAGAGTTCTTTTAAGTTCGTCAATAATTGATTGGCTTCTGCTTCCGTCTTGAAATTCGTAAGAACCTTGCCATTCGCCACGACTTGATAAGATTCAAGGCTTGTAAAGCTTAAATTATCGATATGTGGTTTTTCAGCTAAGGGTTCTAAAGCGACATTCTTTTCTGCTACAGAAACATAATGCGCTTCACCAGTTGCAAGATCTACCGTAGGTGCCTTCTGAATATGTGTGACTGCATAGCCACCACCAAAGATAACTGCAACTGCTGCAACGATTGATACCGCTGCAACCTTATGGGTGTTCATAAGTTCTAAATATCTTTCAACAATTGAAATTGCACGCTTCTTAAAATCACCATTGATGAAATTAAATCCTGTGTCTTTCTTAGCTGTATACGTCTGTTTTTTTGACTTCTTAGATTTCGAACTAGCATTTTTATAGTACGGATTTGCCTTTTGCTTTTTGGACACCTGTGTATCCTTCACCAGCTTTAAGTTTAAAGCGGTTTTCCAGTCTTTCGATTTCACGTATTTTACAAGCTTATTGAAGCCCACCATCAACATATAAACTGGGTAAAACAACATGGCAATGATTCTTGCCAGCCATTCTAAGGCTTTTTCTTTTCGCGTAATTCTCTGATTGCCCTTTATATATGTTTTCTGAGGTGTTCTCTTATAGACTTGCTTCTGATACGTACGATTGTTGTTCGGTTTCCCCATCCTATACTCCTTTTAAGTAAGTGGTCTAGTACTATCTCTCTCTAAATCTACAAAAATACCTATCTCATTATATCACATGAATATATAGAGATAAATGTTTTAATTTCTTAAATTTTTCAAAAATCACTGTGAATACAATATGTAGATAATCTTACACCTCAAACAACAACATTATGGGGTTTTAATTGATAAAAAAACAATAATTCGTCTTACTGATTTTTATGACAGTGTCTATATGAATGGCTTTATGCTATAATGTTGCTAAACTGGCATCAGAATTCAAAGATAAAGGAGAACTAAAATGGGTTTTTATCGAAAAATACCTTCATTTGATATTGGCGAACTCAACATTGAAAACTTATTTATTACGGATTTTCTACCTTTAGCCAGTGGTACCTACGTAAAGGTTTATTTGATGGGCCTTCTTTTTTCCAAAGAGGAAAATACAAATTACAGATTCGACAATGCCGTATTGGCGAACACCTTGAAATTACCACTGGAGGACATCCACGAAGCTTGGTCCTACTGGGAGGGCAAGAAACTTATCAAAAGACACTATCACGAAGATCAGACCGCTTATGATGTTGAGTTTTTATCACTTAGAGAACTTTATATTTTAGATAACTTTGTTTCTAAGTCCGCCACACCTTCACAAGCTGCATCCGCAAAGAATGCAACCTTCGTCAAAGAAAACGAAAAATTCAAGGCCCTATGTACGCGAATCGAGAAAATCATTGCCACACCGCTAAAGCACGCTGACTACAGAAAAATCAATGATTTCTATACACATTATTACAAGGATGCCGACATTATCGTAAGGGCATTTGAATACAACTATATAGAAAGAAACATTCGAAACATAAAAGCAATTGATTCATTACTCAACTCTTGGATTGACCAAGGCCTCAATTCTATTGAAGCCATTGACAATGCCATTTTGATTTCGAATGAGCGTTTTAAAGTTTACAAGGAAGTTTTGAGACTTCTCGGTATGTCCTTTAGAATGGCAAACCAGGCTGAAAAGGAAGCCATTAACCGCTGGCTAGACGATTATCACTTTGAGGCAAAGGACCTTTACGAGCTCATCAAACACTTCTCAAAGAGCACCATGAACATGAATTTCAATTATATTGAAACCCGTTTGAAGGATCTACACGGTAAGGGCATCCTGACCTTTGATGCCTTTAAGTTGACGGCAAAGCCTGAAAATAGCGATACTCAGAAATCCACGCCTGCCAAATCAAGAAAAAAACAATATACCATCGAAAAAGAACGTACTTATTCTGAGGATGAACTTGAAGATCTCTTGCTCAGAAAAGGCAAAAACTTAAAGTAAGTGAGGTTTTCATTATATGAATACATCAAATCCATACAGAGCCATATTTGAAAATTATAAGCGTCAGCAAGATCTAAATAAATACGATCGAAAAATGAGAAAGCTCGCACTTTACGAACGCTTTCCTAGGCTTCAGGAAATTGATTTGCACATGAGCCAAATTGGGGCTGAAATCTCAAAGGCAATCATGAAATCACCCCAGGACGCTGAGATTATGCTTCAGGAACTCAAGCTATCACTGGATACTCTGAAATCGGAAAAAGCCATGATTATGATCAACAACAATATCCCATCCGACTATCTAGAGCTCCATCCAAAATGCTCTAAGTGCAATGATACAGGCTATTTGGAAACCAACGAAAGATGCCCTTGCTTTAACCAAAAGCTCATCAGTGTTGCCTACCAGATGTCCAACATAGAGACGCAGATGGAAAAACAAAACTTTGATCATTTCAATCTGAACGTCTTCTCAAATGAACCTTTGGCAAAGGAGAAACTCACACAGAGGGAAAACATGATGCAGATCCTCTCAGAGAGTGAGGCCTTCGTGAAATCTTTCCCCAACAATAAAAATCTTCTCTTCTTCGGGTCTAGCGGGCTGGGAAAAACCTACCTATGCAACTCAATTGCCAAATCTTTGCTGGATAAAGGGTATTCTGTCATCTATCAGACACCCTTTGGCATCATTAACATTCTGGAAAAGAAGACCTTTACAGACAAGGACAATGAGTTTATACAGATGGCTTATGACCAGCTTTTTAACTGCGACCTACTCATTATCGATGACCTCGGTACAGAAACAGCCAACAATTTCACCATCAATGAATTTTACAATATCCTCAACACCCGTATCATTAATGAGAAGAGTATCATCATCTCTACCAATATAAAGCTTTCTGAAATTGCATCCTTCTATAACGACCGTATTGATTCACGAATCAAGGGGCATTTTGAACTCATTAAGTTTTATGGCCCAGATGTCCGATGGGAAGTATAAGCCCTTTATCATTCATTGAATTAGAATACTTTCTCATACTTTGAATCAAAATACTTTCTCATTCATTAACCAATATAAGATTGTAATACTACAATCGGCAATTCAATCACACATTCAAAACTGCAAGTCTCTTTGCAGTTTTTGTCATTTTTGAAATAATTTCATACAAAAGTACGACTCAGAAAGACTTTTTTTAGAATGATCTCACTCATTTTGAAAGAAGTCTTTTAAAATGTTGCAAAAAAGTTTTTTTTTATGGAAAATCCTATTGACATCAAAATTGCATTATGTATAATTGTATACAATTATATTGTGTACAAAAGGAGGCCTACCTATGAAATCTCTATTTGATAAAATCATTGAAGCTCATCTTATTTCTAAAACAGAAGATGAAATTTGTATTAAGGTTCATCAAACACTCACACAGGATACGACTGGCACCATGGCATATCTTCAGCTTGAAGCCATGGAGATTGATAAAGTGGCTACTGAGCTTTCTGTTGCTTATATCGATCACAACACCCTTCAAACGGTTACTGAAAATGCAGACGATCATGAGTATATCAGATCTTGTGCAGATCGATTTGGCATCGTCCTTTCCAAGGCTGGTAGTGGCATTTGCCATCAAGTGCATTTAGAGCGATTTGCAAAGCCGACTAAGGTGCTATTAGGCTCTGATAGTCACACCCCTACAGCAGGTGGTATCGGCATGCTTGCCATTGGTGCAGGCGGACTTGATGTTGCAACCGCCATGGCAACTGGAAAATACTTTATTCGAAATCCTAAAAAAATGAAAATTCAGCTCGAAGGCACGCCGGCACCGGGTGTCACTGCTAAAGATATCATTTTGACAATTTTAAAAAGGCTCACTGTAAAAGGTGGGGTTGGCTATATTATTGAATACGGCGGAGATGGTGTTCGTACACTTGATGTACCAGATCGAGCAGTACTTACCAACATGGGGGCAGAACTTGGGGCAACAACTTCTATTTTTCCAAGTGATTCCATCACACACGCTTTTTTAAAAAGACAAAATAGAGAAAGTGATTTTATGCCCTTATATGCTGAAGAAAATGCCGAATACGATGATATCCTTGTGGTCAATCTTGGTGAATTAATCCCAATGGTTGCCATGCCACATTCTCCAGATAATGTCGGATCGGTTGCTGAAATAGAAGGCTTAAAGGTCAATCAGGTTGCCATTGGCTCTTGTACCAATGCCTCCTTTTCAGACTTGATGCAAGTGGCATCACTCCTCAAAGATAAGCAAATCGCACCACATGTAAGTCTATCCATTACACCAGGTTCAAGCAATGTTTATTCAATGCTCGCAGAAAACGGCGCCTTATCCCACATGATCAAAGCTGGCGCACGTATTTTAGAACCTTCTTGTGGCCCATGCATTGGCATGGGACAAGCACCAATCAGTGATGGTGTTTCACTAAGAACCTTTAACCGTAACTTCAAGGGGCGTTGCGGTACACCTTCAGCCGGTGTCTATCTCGTGAGTCCACTTACGGCAGCATTATCTGCCATCGCAGGTAAAGTCGTTGCCCCTAAAGCAACAGAAGTCATAGCGCTTCCAAAAAAATTCACGACAAATGACAGCTTCCTCGTTAAACCTACGCTTAAGGGCGAAATTGTTAGAGGGCCAAACATCAAGCCGCTACCAGACAGCTTCGATGTAAAATCACTTAAGACCCTTACGGTGGGCTTAATCACTGAAGACAATATCACCACAGATGACATTGTACCTTCTACATCTAGCTTGCTACCTTTCCGGTCAAATATTCCACATCTTTCGAATCACTGTTTTGTTGGGATTGATCCTCTGTTCCCAGAAAGATGTATGGCTCTTGATGATGTTCTCATTGTTGGGGGTAAAAATTATGGTCAGGGGTCTAGTCGAGAACATGCAGCACTTGTACCACTTTATTTGAAAGTTCGTCTTGTCTTGGCCAAGTCCTTTGCGAGAATTCACCGTTCAAACCTCATCAATGCAGGTATCGTGCCTTTGACCTTTAAGGTCGAGGAGGATTACGATCTCGTCAAACCGGACATGACCTTTGAAATTATAAATCTTGAGGCTGCAATTTTAAGTGATTCAGATGCCATATTAAAGTATGGTGATTTAGAAATTAAAGCAAGCTTCACAGGTTCAGATCGAGAAAAACAGATCCTCATGAATCAAGGTTATCTCAATTACATTAAAAACGGAGGCTTATCATGAAAATTACACTCATAAAAGGAGATGGCATCGGCCCTGAAGTAACTGAAAGTGCCAAAGCCATTATAGATGCAGCCCTTAATCGCTACAGCCAAACGACCATCGACTGGGAAGCCTTTGATGTGTTAGATGGACAACTGACAGACGCACTCTTTCAGAGTCTTGAAACCAATAAAGTGGCACTTAAGGGGCCGATTACAACGCCAATTGGCTTTGGTTTTAAGAGTATCAATGTCTTCTTAAGACAAAAATACGACCTCTATGCCAATGTAAGACCTATTAAGAAAATTATTCCAACACGTTATACCGAACCGATTGACCTCGTCATTTTCAGAGAAAATACAGAAGGCCTATACGCAGGGATAGAGCATGTTATATCTGAAGATCACATTGTCGCTGAAAAAGTCACCACGCGAAAAGCATCTAAACGCATAGCCGTTTCCGCTTTTGAACACGCTTTGAAATTGAATGCCGATTCAATCACAGTGGTTCACAAGGCCAACATCTTAAAGAAATGTGACGGTCTCTTCCTCGACACTGTAAGGGCGGTTTCCAAGGACTATCCTAGTGTCGCCCTCAAAGAAATGATTGTGGACAACACCGCCATGCAAATGGTCATTAAGCCCTCTCAGTTCGGGATCATGGTAACCACTAATCTCTATGGTGATATTCTGTCGGACCTTGCTGCTGGCTTAATTGGCGGCTTAGGGCTGGCACCATCTGCCAACATTGGGGAAGAAATGGCCATCTTTGAACCCGTTCACGGTAGTGCCCCTGACATTGCAGGCCAAGATTTAGCAAATCCTGTAGCTTGTATTTTATCCGGTGTTCTCATGCTAGAACATCTTGGGGAAATGGCTGCTGCAAAAGCAATCACTGATGCGGTAACAAAAACACTTAATCAACAAGATACAAGAACGAAAGACTTAGGTGGTACCTTATCCACCACTGAATTTACAAAGCAAATCATAACCAACCTATAAGCAGCAATCTATCATCTATATTCAAGATTCAAGATTCAA
>NZ_JBVBZF010000039.1:0-17798 GCF_057447755.1 Fusibacter sp.
ATGGCTTTTGTTTCCGTTTTGTCTTTTCAGACTTTTATCACTTGTTTCTGTTAAGCAACTTCCATCACCGAAATGATTTCCATAAGCTCAAAGAATTGCGTGTTTTAATTCATTTGCGCTATTCAATTTTCAAGGTCCTGTCTCGTTGCCGTTACACGCTTAAGTGTTGCGGCGACTCTCTTATAATACCATCAATGTTTTTCTTTGTCAACATCTTTTGATATTTTTTTTTACTTTTTTCAAACACAAATTTTACAAATCCAATTTCATTGTTTTCATTCAATTTGATGTTTTCGTGCGGTCATCGCTGACTGCTTAGTTATAATAACATCAATCAATTTCATCGTCAACCCCTTTTTAAAAAGAAGTATTATTCTGAAAATTTAAATGGTTTGAATCGTATAAAGGATTATACCTTAATCAAACGTACTTAAACATAATATTATACTTTTAAGAAGATCTTTAGGAAAAACAGATTTGATTTTTATCATTGGCTTTAGCGATATAAAGCAGGTCATCAGCTTGTGTGAGTATCTCATCCACATTGGTATGACTCTCATCTATCACTGATACGCCACCACTTATACTCACTTTATAATCCTTTTCTGACAAGATTTGCTCTATACTCTGTCTTATTTCAAACCCTTTCTGATAGACATATTCCTTATTGGCATTTTCAAAAATTACAAGAAACTCGTCACCACCATACCGTGCGATTAGACCGGAACTCCCCAAACTTGCATTAATGGCTTGACTTATAGCTCTCAAAACGTAATCTCCGGTAACATGGCCATAGGTATCGTTAATATATTTAAAATCATCAATATCAATCATCAATAAGTAATGGGTTGCATGGTTACCTTCCTTTATACGTTGCGTTAAGTAACCTAACTTCTCAATGATATAACGTCTATTAAATACGCCAGTTAATTCATCTGTCGTTGATAAAACTCTTAGCATATCATTCTTCTTCTTAAGCTCTATATTGCGAATAACATATATTTCGTTTTGTTGTCTTAACTTTTCAATCTGACTCTCTATGATAAAGGATTGTAATTTTGAATCGTTTTGTTTAGACAAGTTTGTAATTTTAGTTTCATGATAAAGTTCATAGAATTTAAATGCTTTCTCAAAGTCACCCTTTCTCTTGTAGAGTTCACTTAAATATTTATAGCTCACATCAACCAACTCAAATAAATTAAAAGCCTGAGCAAGGTGAATGGATTCATTAAAACAGTCTACAGCTTTCTCATTCTTGTTTTCTTCATAATAAACCATCCCCATATTTTGATAATTTTTAACAATACCTTCTCTATGAGTTGTTTTCATGATTTGAACATTAGACATCTTAAAACATTCAATGGCATCTTCATACTTTTTGCGAGCTCGGTGAATAATACCTATTTCTGACAAACAAAGGGATTTATTAAGAATATAGTTTTGACGACTAGACAGATCATAGCTCTTTCTGAGTATCGGTTCTGCTTCATCATATTTACCAAGTACATTAAGTGACGCTCCTAAATTAAACAGAACAATCGGACAGCCCTGTTTATCTAAATGCTGTAGAATTAGGTCATTTGCCTTATTAAAGAATTCATAGGCTTCTACATGCTTTGAACTTTTTCTAAGGACAAGTCCAATATTGTTTAATAAGGTTGCCTGCTTATCAAACATTTGATGCTTTTTATAGATTTGATGGGATTTTTGCAAGTAATCTGTAGATTTAGAAAAATTTTTCATCTCACTATATGCTTTTCCAAGGCCATTATAAATATCTGCTTTTTTTAATTCAGAATCCTGTCCACCAACGCGATCGTAATGGGTTAAAGCACTTTTGAGAAGTGTAATGGCTTCTTTATAGCGATTTGCACTGATCTCAATATGGCCTAGTGAAATCTTACTCTTGTACACACCTTCATTGTCACCAATTTGCTGAGCAAGAACCATGGCTTGTTGCGCATAGTTTTCTGCTTCTTTAACATCAATATAGAACATTTCATCAGCAAGCTGAACCAAAAGGGCCACTTTACGGTTTAAGTTTTGCTCATAGTGTATTTTCTTTTTTATATCTATAGATTTTTGATTCATATGTATTTGGTTCCCCCTTAGATTAAATACCATATCCCTTTTTCAGAATATTCAATCTTCATATATTATACATTATTTTGCTACTTCTGTTTGTATTTTTTTTGGTAAATTTAGTATTTTATCAGGAGATAGTAAAATGGTCCTACTTGCTATTCATTTATTCATATATAAAACAACCCCTCATTATAATTTCTATAATGAGGGGTTACTTGTTCTTACTTAACTTGATCCATACCTAACTTAAATGCCTTAAGGTTTATATCCACAAACTTTTCTTTAACTGTCTCTTGAATCACTTCATCCCAGTTAATACTTGTGTCTAATCCCATTGCTTTTACCAAAGCACCTACGATTATAACATTCATTGTTTTAATGTTACCCAGTTGACTTGCAAGCTCGGAAGCTTTAAATACAGTTGTATGAATTTTACTGCTGATATCTTCAATTACACCACTTGGATAAGCTGCTGCACCCGATAAAATAGGCGCAGATGGTATTTCATAATCATTGATAACAACTTGACCCTCTGGTTTAACATAATCTAACCATTTTGAAGTTTCCATAGTTTCAAACGAAACAAGGATGTCCGCTTGTCCCTTACCGATAATAGGTGAATGCACTTTTTCGCCAAATCTAACTTGAGTGGTTACACTACCACCTCTTTGTGCCATACCATGTACTTCACTCATTTTTACATCATATCCTGATTTAATTAAACCTATTGCTAATATTTTAGAAGCAAGAATGATCCCTTGACCACCAACGCCACATAAAAGTATATTTTTTACTTCTGACATGATTATTCACCAACCCTTTCAATTGCATCAAATGGACATGCTTGTAAACAAACTTCGCAACCCACGCACATATATTTATCAATTTTAGCTTTTTTAGTTGTTGTATCAAAGCTAATTGCAGGGCATCCAGTTTTCGTACAAATTCTACAGCCTTTACATTTATCTTCTACCACATGGCATAATTTTTTCTTAAGATCAAACTCTTTAATATCTTCAGGCGAGAAAGTCTTAAGTACACATGGCCATCTTGTAATAATAACTGAAGGACCATCAAAAGCAAATGCATCTTCAATTGCTTTATCCATCTCATCCAATTTTAATGGATTTACAGTAACAACATGTTTAATACCGATTGCTTTTACAAGGTCAGGGATATTGATGACGTTTGCAGGGTCGCCTTGAAGCGTGTAACCACTACCTGGATTTTCTTGGTGACCAGTCATACCTGTTATTCTATTATCCAAAATAACACTTACCGTATTTCCTTGGTTATAAGCAACTGTCATCAGTGAGTTTACGCCTGTATGGAAGAAAGTTGAATCTCCAATAACCGCAACCACCTTTTTATCAACATTGTTTTTCTTAAACGCTTGAGCAGCGCCATGTCCCATAGAAATAGAAGCGCCCATACAGATTACTGAATCAGTTGCATTCAAAGGTTCTGCTGATCCTAAAGTATAGCAGCCGATATCACCTGTGATGACAACATTTTTCTTCTTGCTTAAAGTATAGAAGAATCCTCTATGAGGGCAGCCAGCACATAAAGTTGGCGGTCTACCAACAATTTTATCCGGATCTGCTTTGATTGTCTCTAACTCTTTACCAAGTAAAGCTTTAGCTACGATATCAGGGTTTAACTCCCCTATTCTTGGAATTAAATCTTTACCGATACAGTCAATGCCAACTGCTTTTAACTGCTCTTCGATAAATGGCTCTAATTCTTCAACAATATATAGGGTTTCCACTTCTTTTGCAAATGCACGAATTTTATCCATTGGCAATGGGAATGTAAAACCTAATTTAAGGTATGAAGCATCTGATCCAAATACTTCTTGTGCATAAGTGTAAGCCACACCTGAAGTGATGATACCGATTTTCTTATTGCCCCATTCAATTCTATTTAATGGTGTCTCATTTGAGAACTTTTCCATTTCTACTAATTTGTCTTCAACAATAGGATGTAACATTTTAGCATTTGCAGGTGCTGATATGAATTTTTTCGGTTTCTTCACATAAGGAATAATTGGAACATCTTTACGATCTTCAAACGATACCAATCCTTTTGAGTGACAAACTCTAGTTGTCATTCTAAAAAGAACAGGTACATCAAATCTTTCAGAGATTTCAAATGCTGCTTTGACATAGTCTTTAGATTCTTGAGAATCACTTGGTTCTACACATGCAATCTTTGCAAATTTAGCATAGTATCGATTGTCTTGCTCATTTTGTGATGAGTGACAACCTGGATCATCTGCTGAAACCAAGACAAGGCCACCAGTTATCCCCGTATATCCTATCGTAAACAATGGGTCTGCTGCAACGTTAACACCGACGTGTTTCATAGCTGCAATTGTTCTAGCGCCTGCTAAAGAAGCCCCAATAACAGTTTCAAGTGCCACTTTTTCATTTGGTGCCCACTCTGCAATCAAATCTTCTTTGTATTGTGCCATGCTCTCTAAAATTTCAGTACTTGGCGTTCCTGGGTATGCACTTGCAAAAGTTACACCTGCTTCATACGCGCCACGTGCTACCGCTTCATTACCCGTCATCAAATGTTTCATAAATAACTCTCCTTATCTCAACAATTAAATCATTAACCTTTATAAGATGCAATTACACTACCTAGTGCAATTGAATTTAACTTCGCTTCGTAGCTATCTGCTCTTGATACCAATACCACTGGTACTTTAGCACCCATGATAATACCTGCTGAATCAGCACCTGCAAGATATGTTAAGGTCTTACCAATACCATTTCCAACTTCTATTGTTGGTACAAGCAACACATCTGTATCACCAGCAATTTCACTTTTAAAGTTCTTTACGATTGCAGCTTCTTTTGAAACTGCTAGATCAAGTGCAAGTGGTCCTTCTACAATGACATTTTTACCAAAGAAACCCGTTTGGGACAAGTCTTGAAGTTTTCTAGCATCTACAGTTGCCAGCATTTTTTCATTTACTTTTTCTTTAGCGGCTATACCTGCAACCTTAACAGTTTCAATGCCCATTGCCTTACAGACGTCAACTGCATTTTGAGTGATTTTAACCTTTTCATCATATGATGGCTCGATATTCATACCACCATCCGTTAAAAAGATTAATTTATGGTAATGAGGTACTTCATAAATCATCACATGACTGAGGAGACTGTCTGTTCTCAATCCGATTTCTTTATCTAATACTGCTTTTAGTAAAATTGAAGTATCGATTAAGCCTTTCATTAAGAAATCGCCTTTGCCTTCCGATACCAGTTTTACAGAAACTTTTGCTGTTTCATTCAAATCATCTACTTGAATAATCTCATAGTTTGAAACATCCAGCTTGTGTTCATCTGCAATACGTCTTATTTCTTTTTCGTTACCGACTAATATTGGTGTAATGATGGATTCTTCTGCTGCTTTGCAAACAGCACCTAAAACATCTTCATCTTGAGCTGCTGCAACAACCAACTTCATAGACTTTCCTTGTTTCGCAGCTGCTAATAAGTCTTTCACACTTTTAATCATATTCATCTCACCTTTATAATTTTTTTGTACCTATTCAACTTTTTTTGTAATCTCAAATTCATTCTACTACATTTTGTTGAAGCCTTCAATAGTTTTTGTAATTATATCAACCATTTAACAATTTCAAAAAATAAACGCCCTAACCTGAACGTGCAATTTAAGTTCAGATTGGGGCGCATGGATTCATTTGTTACGATTATCGATAGCTCCACTAAGTTTTATTTTAAGACAATCATCAAATCCTAGAATATATTGTTTAATTAATCATCTTTACATAAGAAATTAATGTCGTGGATAATGGTTTATTTTTCCAATGTTTTAACATGTTCATGCCACATTTGGATAACTTCATCTTCAGGGTTGAGTTCGAAAGCTCTATCAAATTGAGCTCTTGCCTCATTGACATCTCCCTTATTTAACAAGACAATCCCCTTATTGCATATTATTTCAGCATTTAATGGATCCAACCTAAGCGCTTCTTTATAATACTTTAACGCTTCATCATAATCACCAAGGCTTAAAAGACATATTCCAATTTCATTCATCGTTTGAATGTGACCTGTATTCAAAGTCAAGACCTTTAAAAAATACTGTAGAGCGGTTTCATACTCTTCTTTAAATCGATAACCAAGACCAATGAAGAAATTAAGATTCCACCATTCGTCATGCTCCTCTTCTATGCTTTTTAAAAGTTCTAACCCCTCATCAATTCGACCACTCAATATTAGTTCATAACCTTCTTCATAAGTAGAACGATCACGACACTTACCCAAGAAGCTTACAATTTCTTCTTTTACATCAAGTTCTAAATCAAAAGATAAGGCTTTAATCCACAACTTCTCAGCCTGCTTGAAATTTTCTTTATTGTACAGGATAATACCGAGTTGAAAATATCCCAAACCAAAAGTCGGATCTACTTCTACAGTTTTTTTGAAATATTCAGCAGATTGCACTTCGAAATTTTCATCTGTTGTTTCCAAAAACAAATCTTGATAGCATCTTCCTAAATTATAAAGAGCATCAATATTATTCTCATCAAGCTTAATGCAAGCGTTTAAATATAGGATTGCCCTATAATAATCCTTTAATGATGCAAAGTTGAGCCCATCATTTAAAACCTTAAGGGGTAGTTCAGGGTCTATATCCTTTAATAGTTCTGCATAATAACCTTGGTGCTCAAACTCTTGTCCAGATCCTATGACATAGACAAGTCCCTTTATAATTGCAAGTGGCGGTATGATCTCAATATCGTTTTCCTTGATGTTCTCGACTAAATTATCAATAAAAACCGGAATTGGAATTTTAGGATCGAGCTCAATCGTCCTAAGTTTGACAATTTTATCTTCCTTTATCTCTATAAAAACGATATCATCTAGATATTTTTTTAGGTTTGTTTCTATTATATGCATTTTAACCTCTCCATTTATTCCAAAACTCTTCGTATGTTTTTATCAATAATCTTTCTTTTAAATAAATCAAAATAATCAAATTCATCAGACCGGATTACTTTAATGTCAAATTCATCTGCGACCTTCACGTGTATATCTTCAATATATTCATTTGAAAGTTTAATGCCATCACAAGCAACAATGACCTTGCGTTTATGTGCCTTTACGATTTTAATGTCAACATAAGTGTCATTTGGCACGATCATGGTCGATTTCATTGGTCGATTTACGCTGTTGTCATTTGGTGTCATTGGTGTAATCTGGAATACCGGAATATCACTATGAACCACTGCGCCTCCAGCCCAGATTGCATAACCCGTAGCACCTATTGGCGTAGAAATGATAAGACCGTCACCTGTAAAATAGTTGAAAGGTCTGCTATTCAGATATACTTTTGCCTCCATCAATTTGGGTTCAACATGTTTAATGAGAATTTCATTGAATGCATAATCTGTATAGACCTCACCACTTAATGTTTTTGTGTTCACTAACAGCAGTGGATAAGTAATAATTCTGTAATTCTTTCTATCCAAAACATCAAATATTTTCTCAAGGTGATTTGGCATGATTGTCGTTAAAAAGCCAAGCGTCCCAGTGTCAATACCAACAAATGGCGCTTTTAAGTCTCTGTATTTTCGGATAGCACTTAACATCGTACCATCTCCGCCAATGACGAGTATCACATCAGGGTTTTCTGTAACCAATTCTCTATCTTGTGTTTCGAGCAGCTCAATCAACTGTTGTTTAACAGTCATCGAGTCTTTTTTACTATTATGATGGATCATAATGCGCTTCATATGTCACCTTCTTTTTTAGTCTATTGATTTATAATTTCCGGCAATTCAACTTTATAGTATTTAGAGGGTTCCAGCGCGTTCTCTGGTCTTAAGTAATCGAATAAAACAACGTTTAAAACTTCCTCTACATTAGTATATTGGCTTTGAATTAAAGATATTATATCATAATTAAGCGTTATAAATTCCACAGTTTTAAGAATTTGTTTTCCTTGCATGCCAACATATACATTGTTTATCTTTTCGAGGTTTTTTGTTTCCTTTAAATAATGGAGTCTGCGACTGTTAAATTGTGGCATTTCAATCATATTAAAGAATGGTCTTTGACCCTTCAAATGTGCATAGTAAAAATCGAATTTTAAAAGTTCTCCAAACAAAGCACTGTTCTCATAATGTTCGTGATAAAAATCATATAATATATCATATAATTTTGCTGTTGAATGGGACACATACATTAAGTCGTTAGATTTAAAGTAATCGCTCAACTTCAAAAAGAATTCAGATGGTGATCCGCCTTCAATTTTCAACAAATATTGTATGGAATGCTTAAACTTACCTGAATTGTAATAATACTCAAGTATGGACTCCAGATTTTTAAGTTTTGTCAAAGACTCAAAATCAATGTACTTGTTGTAAAGCACTTCATAGGGTGCTTGTTCTCTAAATTCGTACCCATGAAGTTCTTTTGTACTCATTATTGGTGTGCCTTTTAGAATTTTTAAAAAGCCAAGCTGCAGCGCATGGGGTCCCATCTTAAAAACGTCATCAAAAGACTTTAAAAATTGTCCATAATTTTCATAAGGCAGTCCAGCAATCAAATCTAAATGGATATGGATATTGCCCATATCTAAAAGCTTCATACAGTTTTCTCTAAGTTTTTCAAATGCTATGGGTCTATTAATCGCAATCATCGTTTCATTATGTGTGGTTTGCACACCTATTTCAAATTGGAAAAGCCCCTCTCTCGCTTTTGACAATAAGTCAAAATAATCATGGTCAAGCAGGGTTGCCGTTATTTCAAAATGGAAATTTGTCACACCATTATCATGGTCAATCAAATAGGCCATAATAGACAAGGCATGAACTTTATCTACATTAAAAGTACGATCGACAAACTTAACTTGAGGCACCTTATGCTCTAGAAATACATCTAAATCATTATAAACCCTTTCAAGAGAGTAAAAACGTACCCCTTTTTCTGCTGCGGACAAGCAATAACTACAACTATAAGGACATCCCCTCGCACTTTCATAATATATAATTCTATTCTCAAATGGTTGAAAATCGTCATATACAAAAGGAATTTCATCTAAATTTTCAATAGGTGTCCTCTTGCCATTATGATAGACAAGACCACCTAACCTATAGGCAATCCCCGTAATATTAGTCAATACTTTTTGATCAATTCTAACACCTTGTTGCTCTTGTTCCAAAGCCATAAGAACATCGCATACTATCCTTTCACCTTCTCCTATGATAACCATATCGATAAAGTTATAGGTTTCAAGTTTGTGATTTGCATCATACGACACTTCAGGCCCACCGAAAATGATATACGTTTTATGATTGAGCTTCCTATAATTTGAGAATAATATAACTAAAGCTTCAATATTCCAAATATAGGATGAACAAATGATTACATCTGCATCAATTTCAACCATTTCCCTTAATATATCATCCTGAGACTGATTGATTGTATATTCCTTAATTAAAATCTCGTTTTGATCAAGGGTAAGCTGCTTGGCATGGTGCTTAACATATTTTGATATTGAATGAATTGCCAAGTTTGAATGGATGTATTTTGAATTCAATGTCATGAATAAAGTTTTCATTTAGCCTCTTCTTTCTAAATCGTCATAGTTTTAGTTTATCTCTGAATTATATACGAATTTTATAATAATTTTAACCCAAATATAAAAATTCATTTCAATTATTATCAACATTTATTTTAATATGGTATACTTGTGTTAACAGAACTAGGAGGTTTATTATGGCTATAATGTCATCCCGATTAATTCGACATGAAATATGCAAAGATGAAATTAAAAATCTTGGCGGACGTGTTATTGACATCCAAGGCATTATGTTTTTGGTGAAATTCGATATAAGCGGCCATAAAATTACCTATGCATATCATTTGAACGAAGACAATACCTATTTACTTGAACGTGTTAAGCCCTACTTTCTAAGTATTGGTTATTATAAAGATGAAGAGGATATCGTAGATTGTATTAAAGTAGACATTGAGCAATTTAGAAATGCGATGCATTCTTCTAACTTTGATCAATTTATTGAAATTGATAACCATCTCAGCAAACTCGTGCGACTATTTGAAGACTTATATCTATATTACAATATTAATAAAGAAGATTTGAGCAAACTTGATAAATCAGTCGATCTAATCTTAGATAATATCAAGGAAATCATGAAGCATTCCGACCGTGTTTATACTAAAAAAGATCCTGATGTCCTTTGTGAAGAAATAGAATTCTAAATCTCTACATCATCTTCATAAGAACTCCATATTTGGGCGTTATGATATAGACAAATCTAAAGGAGGTAATCTTATGAAATTAAAAACATTATTATTAACAGGTTTGATGTTGTTATTGACTGCAGGCATCATCTTTGCAGCTACACCATCACAAATCATCACAGATTTAACAGGTTTAACTGACGAACAACTTACAGAAATGCATTTAGCTGGTAAGACTTATGGTCAAATTGCTCAAGAAAATGGCGTATTAGATGCATATCAAGAAGCGATGTTACAAGAAAAAATCGCTTTAATTAACGCTAGAGTATCAGATGGTACATTTACGAGTGAACAAGCAAGTGCTTATATTACAAGATTAACTGAAAATCAAGCAGTATGTGATCCTTCTGATCCTGACCGTATTATGCAAGGTAGTGGTTTAAGATTTGGAAATGGCGGCGGTGCTGGTTTTGGTAGAGGTGCAGGTTTAGGAAATGGCGTAAATTGCTTAACCCCTGGAACAAACACAGGTTTTGGTGGTTTTGGCAGAGCTAATGGAATGGGCTTTGGCAGAGTGCAAACTAATAACTAGAACTGAATTTAAAGCATGTACGCAATTGTGTTACATGCTTTTTTTCACATTAAGAGGCGTGAAAGTTTTGATCATTATTTAAGATTGATATAATTTATAGGAGTATGGTTATGAAGCTGTTATTGATTGAAGATGAAAAGGATTTATTAGAAGTTACAAGAGATTATCTGCTTAAGGAAAATTACGAAGTGGTCACTGCACAAACCGGCATTGAGGCATTAAACCATTTTAAAAACGATACCTTTGAGTTCGTTGTAATGGACTTAATGTTACCAGACTTACACGGCGAAGAACTTTGTCGTATCTTCAGAGAAACCTCTGATGTGCCAATCATAATGCTCACAGCCAAGTCCACATTGGAAGACAAGATAAATGGCCTTTCGCTTGGTGCTGATGATTACATTACCAAGCCCTTTAGCCTGAGAGAACTGATCATGCGTATTAAATCAATTTCAAAGAGAGTCTACAAGCAAACCACTGTTGACATACTCTCATTTGATCACGGCAAGCTTCAAATTGATAAAAGTGCACATACAGTTCAAATGAATGGTGAAGAAGTTTATTTGACTAAAATTGAGTTTGATATCCTTTTGGTCTTTGCTGAGAATCCAAATCGCACCTTCACTAGAGAACAGCTCATTGAAATTACCATGGGTTATGACTATATCGGATATGATCGTACAATCGACACCCATATTAAAAACATTCGGAAAAAAATTGAACCTGATTTGAAAGACCCACAATACATTAAAACAGTCTATGGTGTTGGTTATAAATTTATGTCTAAAGACCAGTGAGGTAATCCATGAATCATAAAAAAACAAAAAAACACTATCAAATTTACCTTCGAAATCACTTCTTAATCATTGCAATTTCCACCATATTAATTGTAACCATTGTGGGAAACCTATCCGTAAAATACTTTTTTACGCATTACTTGAACAAGCAAATTATAGAGAACAACTTACAAATCACTAAGGCTGTTGAGCTTTTAATCGCTGAAGATACACTTTCTACTCAAAGTATAAGAGTCCTAGCCGCTTCAAATAATGTTTATCTCAGAATTTTAGACCTTGACCAAAATGTATTATTAGACAGCGATATGGCCAGGGGCAATGGCATGGGATTTGGCAAGGGCAGTGTTATGTTAAAAACAAATACAGATCTTCTTGACTTCACAGAATATAGGATAAATTCACCTTCTGATCAACCCATCTACCTTTTGGAAATCGGCAGACAAAGAGATATTATCGCCACTGCCTTAGAGGGCCAGTTTATTTTTGCCCTGAACAGCGTCTTTTTCAGCACCTTAATATTCACAATCCTACTGAGCATCTTCTATGCCCAGTATCAATCTAAAAAAATAACAACCCCCATATCCCTTATTATAGAAAATACCAAGGGCATTGAGCAGGAAAAATACCGTGATTTTAAGTCCATTGAGACACATTTTCATGAAATTGATGCTCTAAACACTTCACTTTATGCCTTAAATGACAAATTAGAGGCACAGGACGCCTTGAGAAAACGCTTGACAACAGATATCGCTCACGAGCTCCGCAACCCACTTTCTATTCTAAGAAGCCATATTGAAGCTTTTGTTGATGGTGTTTGGCAGCCTAGTGAAGAGAAACTCTTAAAGTGTAACGATGAAATTTTACGCCTTACCAGATTAATCGATGAGCTCAACGAGTTGTCTGTTGTTGAAAACTCGTTGATATTAAACACATCACAACACGACCTCGTCAACATGGTTCACAAAGTCATATCAAGCTTTGAAGTCCTACTTGAGGATCGAAACATAAAACTGGATATTCGTTTACCGCAGAATGCCATTTTGGAATACGATGAAGACCGTATGATACAAGTACTCGTTAACTTGTTTTCAAATGCTATAAAGTATTCCCCCGATCAAAGTTGCATCATTATATCGCTCTTGAATGAAGACAATCAAATAAGGCTCTCTATAAAAGATCAGGGCATAGGTATCTCTCAAGAAGATATTCCATATATATTTGAACGTTTCTATCGTTCTGATAGTTCAAGAAATAGAAAGACTGGCGGACTTGGCATAGGCCTTGCCGTCACAAAGGCTATTTTAGATGCTCATGGCTATCACATCAAGGTTAAAAGCGAATTAAACAAAGGTTCAGAATTTACAATTTATTTTAGTTGACATATTGATTACATTTTGGTAATATAATCAGAAATATAGTAATTTCAACAACAGCGTTGATGGAGACTTGCTCTAATAACATTTATTACAGAGAAACGGGATTGCTGAGAGCCGTTATAAATAAGTTAGATGACATATCCCTCCTGAGCTTTATGTCTGAACACCAGTAAGATATAACGACTAGTCCCGTTAAAGACTTAGGTTTGATTGAACCAATGAGTGGTGTATGCAATTAAGGTGGTACCGCGAGTATATCTCGTCCTTATTTTAAGGACGGGATTTTTTTATTTTAAATCATTTGTTTTCATCCTGCTTCTCGCAAAATTAATCAATTGTCAAAGAACGGTCAGATGAAAACGATAACAACAAAATAAGGTCTTGGCGTTAAATGATTATAAATCATTAGTTTTCACCCAGCTTAGAGCAAGAATTTTCAACTTGTGAAAAGCGGTTAGGTGAGAACGGTAACGGCAAAACAGGGTTTTGGCGTTAAATGATTAAAACAACAATTATTTTGGGGGTAAAAACATGAAAACAGAAAAAGGTTTATCAAAATTAATGCTATCAGAAGCAGCTGAGCGTTTAAAACCAGTCATTACTGAAACACATCTTATCTATAGTGATATTTTTAGCCAGGAATTTGCCAATCAAATTTATATTAAACCTGAAAATTTACAAAAAACCGGTTCATTTAAACTAAGAGGTGCCTTCAATAAAATTGCCCAGCTTGATCCTGAAAGCTTAAACAAGGGCGTTGTTGCATCTTCAGCTGGAAACCATGCTCAGGGTGTTGCATATGCAGCTAAAACTGCCGGCAGTAAGGCAACCATCGTCATGCCCACAGCAACACCACTGATTAAGGTCAACGCTACAAAGGCACATGGTGCAGAGGTTGTACTATACGGCGATTGTTATGATGAAGCCTATGAAAAGGCATGTGAAATTCAAAAAGAAATGGGTTATACCTTCATCCATCCCTTTAACGATCATGACGTTATTGCAGGGCAAGGGACAATTGGCCTTGAAATTCTTGAAGAACTACCTGATGCCGATTATGTATTGGTCCCAGTAGGCGGTGGTGGGTTAATTGCTGGTGTTGCTTATGCAATAAAATCTATAAATCCAAACTGTAAAGTTTTCGGTGTAGAACCAGAAGGGGCACTCTCTATGAAATCGTCCTTAGACAAAGGGGCTGTCGTTAGACTAAACAACATTCACACAATTGCAGATGGCGTTGCCGTTAAAGAAGTTGGTGATTTGTCCTTTGATCTTAGTCACCAATATGTAGATGGTATTATCGCAGTAAACGATTATGACATCATGGAAGCCTTTTTACTCTTAATTGAAAAACATAAAATTGTTGCAGAAAATGCAGGTGCATTGACCATCGCAGCACTAAAAAACTTTAAAGTTAAAGATAAAAAAATTGTATGTGTTCTTTCTGGTGGTAACATTGATGTGGTTACGGTCTCTGCAATGATCAATAAGGGCCTCTCCAGTAGAGGGAGAATTTTTTGCTTCTCAGTTGAGCTTCCTGATACACCAGGTCAATTATTAAAGATCTCTCAGGTTTTGTCGGACTTGAAGGCAAATGTCATCAAGCTGGATCACAATCAGTTCATGAACTTAGATCGATTTATGCATGTTCAATTGCAAGTAACTGTTGAAACCAACGGACACGATCATATTCATGAAATTATCAGCGAACTCAACAAAATCGGATATCAAGTTAATCGTGTATATTAAATAAATATGTAATTAAATAGAAAGCCGAGAATATAATCCTATTCTCGGCTTTTATGTGTATGTCTAAAAACAATGAAGTTGATCAACAAACTAGGATACCATAATTCATCAATCAATAGCACGCCTAGACTATATATCGTCTTAAATCAATATTGCCATGCAGATCAAACTCAACACCCTCAGCTTCGAGCAGTTGCCTTTGTTCTTCATACCCCATGCCTGGTTTTAAAGATAGGCGTCCTTGAGAATTAATAACGCGATACCAGGGAAGTTTGTACTTATCACTCATTGTGCTCAGTATCCGTGATACCTGTCGAGCAGCCCTCGGATTGCCCGACAGCTCTGCTATCCGCCCATAAGTGGATACTCTTCCCTTTGGAATCTTTAAAATATTTTCAATCACTGCATGGGTAAATGGGTTCATATTGCCTCCGTTACGAGCCTTCCTATTTCCGATGTGCTTACATAGTTTTCTTTGTCACTAGCAATGTCAATTGTTCTATAACCATCATTTAACACTTTGGCAACCGCGTCTTCAATTTGTTCAGCACAATCGACTTGACCTAAAGAGGTTCTAAACATCATTGCCACCGATAAAATCGTAGCAAGTGGATTGGCAATATTTTGGTTAGCAATACTTGGTGCAGAACCATGAATTGGTTCATAAACACCAAATTTTTTCTCGCTTATGGAAGCACTTGGCAACATCCCAATTGACCCTGTTAAAACACTCATCTCATCTGATAAAATATCACCAAACATATTGCTTGTCAAGATGACATCAAACTGCATTGGATTGATAATCAACTGCATAGCAGCGTTATCAACGTATAAGTGCTCAAGCGTCACTTCAGGGTAATCTTTAGAAACTTCGATAACGGTTCTTCTCCAAAGTCTAGAGCTTGATAAAACGTTTGCTTTATCAACACTTGTGACCTTTTTACGCCTACCCATGGCTGCGTCAAAAGCAATGCGAGCAATTCGCTCTACTTCTGAAACACTATAAGCCATTTGGTCAGATGCCGATTGTCCATCTTCACTCTCCCACTGCTTTCCAAAGTAAATGCCACCATTTAATTCTCTTACAATTAATAAATCTAAACCTTCCACCAAAAGACTTGGTTTAAGTGGCGATTGATCTTTTAAAACATCATATAATTTTGCAGGTCTAAGATTTGCAAACAAGCCTAAATCCTTTCTGAGTTTGAGTAGCGCTTTTTCCGGTCTCAACTCAGGTGCTATTTGGTCGTATTTGGGGTCTCCTACAGAGCCCATTAAGACAGCATCACACGTACTCAGGTTCGAAATCGCTTCATCAGTGATCGGAATCCCATAGCTGTCAATGGCTTCACCACCGATTTTCTCATGAACAAAATCAATTTCCAACTGATTTTTATCTGCTATTTTCTTGATAACTTTTATACCTTCATCAACAATTTCAGGTCCAATGCCATCACCTTTTAAAATACCAATTTTGTACTTCTTCATCTCTTTAGATAGCCTCCTGATTTATTGTTTTTTTAGTGGTGTTTATTAAGCCATCATTTTGAATCATATTGAGTAAGAAGTCAGGATAAGGTTGAAACTTAAAGACCTTTTTGTCTGATAATCTTGTGATTTCCCCCTTTTCAACATCAATATCAATTTGATCTGTTTCCCTTAAAGCTTCTACTGCTGATTCACACTCAATAATGGTCAACCCTGTATTTAGTGCATTTCTGAAGAATATTCTCGCGAAATTCTTCGCAATGACACATTTTACACCTGCCGCTTTAATCGCTAAAACCGCATGTTCTCTTGATGAACCACAGCCAAAGTTGTCTCCCGCAATAATGACATCTCCATTTTTAACGGTTTTGCTGAAATCCTGATCAATATCTTCCATACAATGCTCAGCTAAATGTTTGGGATCTGTTATATTTAAATACCTTGCTGGTATAATCACATCAGTATCTACATTGTCTCCGTACTTATAAATTTTCATATTTACTCCCCTTTAAAAAATTGTCTTGGTGATGATATTTTACCTGTAATTGCAGATACTGCAGCAACTGCCGGACTTGACAAATATATTTCAGATGTCTTATGGCCCATTCTCCCAACAAAGTTTCGATTGGTAGTAGCAACTGCGCGTTCATTCTTACCCAAAATCCCCATATGACCACCCAAGCATGGCCCACAAGTTGGTGTACTCACAACGGCACCTGCATTAATAAACGTCTCAATGTACCCCGCTTTTAGGGCATCTAAATAGATTTTCTGAGTTGCCGGTATGATGATCATCCTAACATTCGGATGGACTCTTTGGCCTTTAAGAATTTCTGCAGTTATTTTTAAATCGTCAAATCTTCCGTTTGTACAGGATCCTACGATAACCTGATCTATATCAATGCTCGGAATATCTTTAAAGGTTTTAGTATTCTCAGGAAGATGTGGAAAAGCAACCGTTGGTTCTATTTCACTAAGATTTATATGAATGACCTTTGTGTATTCAGCATCTGCATCTGCAGAAAAAATTTGTGGGATTTTTTCACTGTGACTTGCCATGTATGCCTTTGTAATTTCATCCACTTCAAAGACACCATTTTTTGCACCTGCTTCAATCGCCATATTTGCAATGGTAAAACGATCATCCATGGTAAGACTCGATAAACCTTGTCCTGTAAACTCAAGCGACTGATATCTAGCACCATCAACACCAATTAGGCCAATGAGGTGTAAAATGACATCTTTTCCACTCGTCCAATCTCTTAGTGCACCGCTAAGCTCAATTTTGATAGCAGTAGGGACTTTGAACCAACACTTTCCAGTTGCCATTCCCACAGCCATATCTGTACTGCCAATACCTGTGGAGAAAGCACCCAGTGCCCCATAGGTACAGGTGTGAGAATCTGCACCAATAACAACGTCACCAGCAACAACAAGACCTTTTTCAGGCAACAGAGCATGTTCA